>JBKKAO010000182.1:0-6840 GCA_046714645.1 Burkholderiales bacterium
CACGGACGCAGAAATCATCTACGTGTCCTTGTCTGACCGTATACATATAGTCGTCGAACACATCGGCACTCAAGGTATCACGATCGGAGGCTTCTGGCCCCCAACAACTCGCGGTCGGTCTCCTCGAATAATCTTCCGCAACACAACGTGTGCGGCCCCTCGCCCTGGCGGGCGCTCTAGGCGTAGTGATTTTGCTGGCCGTGAGATTCGCCCCCGGCATGGCACACAACGCGGTGCACGACGTGCGTCACGGCATGGCCTTCCCCTGCCACTAAGCCCCTAGGCTGGAGCAAACCACCCCTCGACCACTGAGGGGTTGTCCTGCATCCACTTGTTGGCCGCCTCCAGCGGCGTCACACCGTCTACGTTGACGAAGTAGTCCATCTCCGAGACGGTATCCAATCCTAGATGGACACGCCGCAAGACGCGCAGCGTTTCCGCCGGCGCTTTGGCGATCCAATCCTTTCGCGCCACCAGGGTACCTTCATTGGGTTCGCCCAACAATTTCAATGGTTCGTCCAAGGTCCGCATGTTTCCCATGCGGTTGACGAACTGGGGCTTCCACTGCGGCATGATGAACCAGCGGTTCTCGTCGATAGCCTTGTAGTAATTCCCGATCCAAGTGCCATATTCGCCAGGAAGCAACTGGTACCCCGCGGCGCTCAAGCCGTAGGCATCCATCATCTTCGCGGAGTTGATCATCAGGCCGATGTCAGGGGCGAGTCCTGGGATGCGCTTGTCCATCCGGCTCGCTACTTCGGGCTGGGTGAGATCCCGCACACTCGCCACCTCCGACTTGGGTACGTAGTTCGGCACCATCCAGAAAAACTGAGCGCCGCGATAGAGCACTCCGACTGGGGACGAGGTGTTTCCGTAAAGTTGCCAGAAGTTGGCATGGCCGTAGGGAAGCCACGCCGCCACCAGCATGTCGATCTCCCCGGAACCCAGCAGGGGAAACATCTTTCCGTGCAGGCCCTGCTTGACCTCGAATTCGTGACCTAGGCGCTGCAACACGCCGCGAACGACACCGGCTGCTGCCGCATAGAAAGAGATACTGATTTCACCGAGAACCATGGGAAGGCCTTCTGTGGTTTAGCTTCGAAGCTGCGCGACGATGTCCGATAGGGTGTTGGGCGTTCCGAATCCTCCTGCCTTGGTGATGAGCCAAGTGGTCCTTCCCTCGCCCGCGATCTGACTATAGGGAATACCCGGCATGAGATCACCCATGACGCGCAGCACGCCGCAACCCGTAGCGCAGAGTATGGCACGTGCCGTGTCACCACCCGTGGCGATCACGGCGGCGATGGGCCTTGCGCCAAGCACCTTTGCCGTGGCAGCACCCAGCAGCCTGGCGACCAGTTCTGCATCGCCTTCTCCCTTCGCGCCAGCCGTCGCGCGCAATACGATCACTGGCGCTGGGTCGGCAACCAACCGCGAATGATCCACTTCACCGTTAGGCGCATCGATCACGGACACGTCCGCCCGGAAAGCCATGTGCCGCACTTGCTCACGACTCGCGGCGGCACGAGAACCCACCACGATGAGGGCGGCATTCGCTGCATGGGGCTGCGCTTTAGCACTCACGACCAAGGGATAGCAACGCTGCGCGATCGCGTGCGCGATTCCAGCGGAACCGACCCATAGGACACCGGCCAATTGGAAGCCTACGGAATCAAGCACGGTGAGAAGGTCGCTGTCTTGTTGCGAGTCGATGACTAGGACGCGGTCAGGTCCCTCACCCCATCCTCTCTCCCCCGAGGGAGCGAAGGGATGGGCTGGAGTGGCGCATGATGCGGAGATAGCCGAATCGGCTCGGGCGAAAGCGATGTGAAGCGGTTCGAAAGGTGGGGGCGAGAGGGCGTCCTTGGCAAAGGTGGTCTCGGGTAACGGCACGCCCTTGACGTAGACCACGCCGTCGCGCACGGTGCGGTTTTGGGCGGGGAAAGCAGGTGCGACGATGGCGGTGTGGCGGCCTGACACTCGCAGCATCGCGAGGGTTTCCGCCACTACTTGCCCGCGCAACGTGGAGTCGATTTTCTTGATGAGAATACGATCTCGAACGTCCACGCGGGAGAGGATTTCGGTCACCCGGTCTGCCGCGGCGCGTGCGGAAAGATGGCGTGAATCGGCGTTCACCGACACCACGGTTGCATCCCGGGTTTTCAAGGGCCAGTCCTGTTGGGCGTCCACCACTACCCAGGTGTCCACCCCGCGCTGAGCGAAAGGACCGGCGACATCGAGCGCGCCGGTCAAGTCATCCGCGATGATCAGCGTGCGCACTGCGCGCACCTTCAGGCGCGCGTTGGCTTAGCGCCGGCCATCATGCGCGCGTAGGCGATGGCGGCTTTCATGTTGGCGTGACTGGCCTTGCCGGTCCAGGCGATATCGAAGGCGGTGCCATGGTCCACCGAGGTGCGCCGAATGGGGAGTCCGAGAGACACATTTACCGTTTCGTCGAAGGCTAGCAACTTCGTTGGGATGTGGCCTTGATCGTGGTAATGAGCGATGACCAGATCGAACTCGCCCTTCAATGCGCGATAGAACACCGTATCGCCGGAGATGGGGCCTTTGACGTTGATCCCTTCGCGCTGCGCTTGCTCGATGGCCGGCGTGATTTGCTCGATCTCCTCGCGGCCAAAGATGCCGCCTTCGCCGCAGTGAGGATTGAGTCCCGCCACGGCAAGGCGCGGGTTGGCGAGGCCCAAGGCGCGGTAATGTTCGTGACCGATACGAATGGTGGCGAGAACGCGTTCGGTCTTGTTGCGCTCGGCGGCGCCCTTCAGGCTCACATGCGTAGTGACATGCAGCGCGGAGAGCTTAGGTCCTGCCAGCAGCATGAAGGAGGATTTGGCCCCCGTAAGATGTGCGAGGAGTTCCGTGTGTCCATCGTAATGATGCCCCGCCGAATGCATCGCGGCTTTGTTAAGCGGCGCGGTGACGATAACGCAAATGTCTTTCGCCAGCGCTAATTCGACGGCCCTGACTACGTAGCGATAGGCCGCTTCGCCGCCGGCTGCGCTCACCTGGCCATCGGTGATCTTCTCTTGGTCTTTGGTCGCCACATGAAAGGCCGGTACCGCGCCGTTCTTCGCCTCCTTCAGCGAATCCACGTAGGTAAGTCCGGCGTTGAGCAGCTTATCCGCACGCCGCAACAGATCGATATTGCCGATCACCGCGGTGGCGGAGCGTTGCGCGGCGGGCATTTCCGCCAAGGTCTTGACGATGATTTCGGGACCGACACCAGAGGGGTCGCCCATGGTGATGCCGATGGTGGACAGTGTCGTCATGATTTCAACCTTCGCCCATTTCGATAGACTCCAAGCGCGCGCGCACGTCATCCGCCTTCGCCACCTCGCCGCCGAAGCGCTCGATGGCAGCGACCGCCGCCTCCACCCATTGCACATTGCCCCGATCGGAACCATGCGGCGCATCTTCCAAGCCCACGCGCACATGGCCGCCTTCGGCGATGGCGCGTGGAATGAGCGGCAGCGTATCCACATAGAGCCCCGCCACCATCCAGATAGCGCCAGGCGCCACGCGATCCAGCAAATTGAGATAGGCAGTCATGCCGTAGTCGTCGGGCGGGAAACCGAAGGTGTAACCGCTGGTGAACATCAAACGATAGATGGGCGACGGGCTCGACATGCGCCAGTGCAGCACGGAACCCAATCGAATGAACCCCGGCTCGTAGATCGCATAGGAAGGATGAAAGCGATATTGCCTCGCCAGTCCCAAAGCGTGCCGCACGTGGCTCTCCGGATTCTGATAAACGAAGCCGGTCTCCTTATCTTGCGCAGCATCGTCGTAGAGCGCGAAGTTGGTCGAACCCGGATCGACCACGGCCCACTCCAGCAAGCCGCGTTGCGCCAGCGCCTCGATGTGGGCGTAGCGTTGCTGCGCGCTCAACTCCTGCCCCGTTCCCAACAAACTGCCCGAAGGCACGGTGGGGTAGACGATGGCATCCACCTTGGAGCGAATGCCTCCGATAATGCGCGCGTAGAGTTCTGGGTCATCCTTCTGTCTACCGGTGACATCGTCGTAGGCATGCACGTGCACGATACACGCCCCGGCCTTGACGCAGGCGATGCCCTCTTCCACGATCTCATCTACGGTAATGGGAATTCGTGGTTGTGTCTTGCGCGACCATGGTCCGTTGAGCGCAGCTTCTACCCAGGTTTTCTGCGCACTCACGGCTAGATCATCCTCACTGCGAGTTCGCCCAGCCCGGCAATGGTGCCCACCATCACATCGCCTTTGACCACGGGGCCCACACCCGCCGGTGTGCCGGTATATATAAGGTCACCGGGTTGCAGTGTGTAGTAATCGGAGAGGTAGGAAATGGTCTCGGGCACGTTCCAGATCATCTCGCTCAAATCGGCGTTCTGCTTTATCTGATCGTTGACCTTGAGCATGATGGAACCGGCGGAATGGTGGCCGTGATTGGCCACGGGATAAATGGGGCCGATGGGCGCGGATTCGTCGAAGCCCTTGCCAAAATCCCAGGGCCGGCCAGCATCCTTGGCTTGCGATTGTAAGTCGCGGCGTGTCATGTCGAGCCCGGTGGCGTAGCCGTAAACATAGTCCAGCGCCCGTTCCACCGGAATGTTGGATCCGGCGCGATGAATGGCCACCACCAATTCCATTTCATGATGCAAATTCTTGGTGCCGGGTGGATAGTGCATATCACCGCCCTCGGGCAATACCGCATCGGCGGGCTTCATGAAGAAAAACGGCGGCTCCTTGTCCGGGTCTTTGCCCATCTCGCGCGCGTGCGCGGCGTAGTTGCGGCCCACGCAGTAGATGCGGTGCACGGGAAAGCGCGCCTTTTGGCCCACGACGGGAACGGAGGGCGCCGATGGGGCGTCGATGACGTATTGAGTTGCCATAATGGAAACCTAATTGAGGGGGACCTAAAAGATATAGGTTATCGGCCACACCGAGCGGCTAGCGGCCTAACTCGAAGTGGGTGTATTTTCGCATAAAGCGATGTTCACCCGGGGCAGCGGGATCATGGATCTAACCCAGAACCTCCTTCGTGTTAAGAGCGCTTGTGTTTTGCGTTTTCACAACATCTTCACAGCATCTCTTCACGCCACAACCCGAGGTTGCGTTTTAGCGGCCGGTCCGAGAAGCTGAACAGCACTGCTCCCTTATCGGTGCGCAAGGAATACGGATGCCAAGCCGGCACGACGAAGGTGTCGCGCGGTTTGAATTCGAATCGGCGATCCCCAATGCTCACCGACCCTTCGCCCTCGATTACGCTGAACACAGCGCCATCGGTGCTGCGATAGGCTTTGCCGTCGAATCCCTTGGGCAACCACTGCACAAAGGTGGCGATGGACGGCATGGGGTAGCTGCCGGTGGCCGGATTGATGAATAGCATCTTGTAGCCGTGGGCGGCGTGCGGCGGGCCGTTGCGGCTCAAGTGTTCCAGCGTCTCGCGGGTGCGCGCATAGGGGTAGGCGAACACGGGCGAAGCGCCGTTGGCTGGCGGTGCGTACTCGATGGGAAGTAGATTGCTGCCGTAGCGCGCCAGCGCATCGCCCTCATTGCGGCTCACGGGCTGCGAATCTTCCGGGTAGTTCTCGGCGAAGCCGCAATCCAGGAAGCGCACGACCGGAATGTCCAAGCCATCGAGCCAGACCACCGGCTCTTGCGCTTCATTGCCGTGATCGTGCCAGGTCCACGAGGGCGTGATGATGAAATCGCCTGGGTACATGGTGACTCTTTCGCCTTCCACCGCCGTATAGGCCCCGCGGCCTTCCACGATCAAGCGCAGCGCGGACTGGGTGTGGCGATGGCTGGGCGCCACTTCGCCCGGCAGGATGAGTTGCAGGCCGGCGTAGAGCGATTGGGTGATGGCGGAGGAGCCCGGCAAGCCGGGATTCTCCATGATCAACACTCGCCGCACGGCTTCCTTCGCGGTGATCAAGCGGCCCGACTCCATCAGCCAGGGTTTGGCATCATCGTAGCGCCACAGGAAGGGCACGCAGGGAGATTGGGGTTTCTCCGGCACCAACGCGGACATGAGTTCCCACAGCGGGGTCATGTTGAGCGCTTTGAGCTGTTGGTAGTAGGCCTCGCGGGCGCTGCGTAAATCCATGGCGGGTTGGTTCATGGCGAAAGCCGGCGTGATTCGGTTTGGGACATGGTGCGAATCTTTATCTAAATGAGAGGTTCGGTATTGAAGGCTTCCAGATCGGTCGACAGATCGGTGAGGTGTTCGGAGAGTTGAAGGCTAATGTCCGCATCTAGGCTTTCCGTCGTGAGTTCGGCGAGAGCCTTGGTCACGATCCTGGCCGCGGGCCGGGGCTGGGAGAACACATACACTTCACGCCCTCTGACCCCGAAAACCTGGCCGCTCACGCCACACCCTGGGCTCGCTAGCCAGGCCACTAGTTTGGCGGCGTAGCCCGCCGGGACTCGCAATGCGCGCTCCTTGTACTGCACCTGCGCATCGTTAGCGGGCCGGATCGATTGGGTCACGCGCGTGGACGCGAAGGGCGCCACGGCGTTACACAGCACTTTGGAGCGCGCCATATCCATGGCCGTGACGCGAGTCAGCCCCACGAGGCCCGCTTTGGCCGAAGCGTAGGCGGCTTGGCCGAAGTTTCCATAGAGGCCGGCGGTGGAGATCATGTTCACGATGCGCCCCGGTGCGCGCCCGGCTTTTATGGCGTCGCGCATCACTGGGGTGGAGGCTGCCACCATGGCCCATGCGCCTGTGAGATTGGTGGCGATCACGCGCTCCCAGTTGGCGCGCTCGGACTTGAAGATCAAAGCATCGCGCAAGATGGCGGCGTTGTTGACGACGATATCCACGCCGCCAAAGCGCTGCAC
>JBKKAO010000183.1:0-9981 GCA_046714645.1 Burkholderiales bacterium
TCGGTCATGTGCGCGATGCTCTCTTTGAGCACCTGGAACGAGCCATTTTCCTCGGTGAGGCGATGCAGGAAGATGATGTTGAGTACGATCCACCCGATCGGCAGCAAGCCGAAGAACGCGCCGTACAGCGCCGCCAGACCAGCCATCTTGACCGGCATTCCGAACGCGAAAATCACAACCGCCAGCGCGCTGAGCAGGCCGATCACCGCCGCCAGATGCGCCCTCACATGGAACGCGAGCAAGCCCAGCAGCACCACGACTGGAACCGCCGCGGCGAGCGTAGACAGCAACATATTGTTGAACGGATCGTAGACCTGCGACCAGACCATGCTAATCCTCCTCCCTTGAAGCTGTTTTGTAATACCACGCCCCGCTAGCGATTCGGCTGAAGGAGCCAGTCGCCCTTGACTCCGATTGGGATCACGGCAATCCTCGTAGCGCTCGCGTAGCGGCAGCATCGTCGCCAGGATGCCAGCGGCGGCTACCGCGGGTGCTGCGATCGCGAGGCCTGATGATAGCACCCGGGAAACGGGCGGCAACCATCGGCTTGTGTGCGCTGCCGTGCCTGTGTCATACAATGGCGCCCCTTCCAAGGCTTCCCCGCGCTCGCCCATGATCCGTACCCGGTTCGCACCCAGCCCCACGGGCTATTTGCACATCGGCGGTGCCCGCACTGCATTGTTCTCTTGGGCCTATGCGCGGAGGCATGGGGGAAAGTTCATTCTTCGCATCGAGGATACGGACCGGGAGCGTTCCACGGAGGCTTCCACGCAGGCGATCCTGGACGCCATGCAGTGGCTCAAGCTCGATTACGACGAAGGTCCTTTCTTTCAGATGAAGCGCTTGGATCGTTATGCGCAGGTGGCGGAGGATCTGACTAAACGCGGCCACGCCTACCGTTGTTATGCCAGTAAGGAAGAGCTGGAGACCATGCGTGAGCAGCAGCGTGCCCGGGGCGAGAAGCCACGGTACGACGGCCGTTGGCGGCCAGAGAATGCGCGAGGTAAGACGCCCCCCCCTGGGGTGGAGGCCGTCATTCGTTTCCGCAATCCGGATAGCGGAGAGGCCGCCTTCGACGATATGGTCAAGGGGCCCATCGGCGTTCAGAACACGGAACTGGACGATCTGGTCATCATGCGCGCCGATGGCGTGCCCACCTACAACTTCGGTGTGGTGGTGGACGATCTCGATATGAACATCACCCATGTGATTCGTGGTGACGATCACGTGAACAATACAGTGCGCCAGGTACACATTTTTCGGGCGCTGGATGCCGCGCTCCCGTTCTTCGCCCACATCCCAATGATTCTGGGCTCCGATGGCGAGCGCTTATCGAAACGCCATGGCGCGGTGAGCGTGATGCAGTACGAAGAGGAGGGCTATCTGCCCGAGGGCTTGCTCAACTACCTCACCCGTCTCGGATGGTCCCATGGTAACGAGGAGATTTTTTCCATGGAGCAATTGGTCGCTTGGTTCGATTTCGAACACGTCAATCGCTCTCCGGCGCAGTTCAATCCGGAGAAATTGCACTGGGTCAATGCTCAATGGATGAAGGCCGCCAGTGATGACCGTCTCGCTCAACTGGCCAGTAAGTTTTTCAAACGAGCCGGTTATGACACGGCGCTTGGGCCTTCACTACCCAAGGTAGTCGCGCTGCTCAAGGAGCGGGTTAGCACACTTGCGGAGCTAGCGGACGCCGCCATGTATTTCTATCGCCAGATTGCCGCCTCCGCGGATCTCAAAGCGCAGCACTATTGGCCGGGATTGCGCACGGTCATGGAAGATCTGCAGCGCCGCTTGGCCGCCATTGCATGGGACCAGCAGTCTATTCAGACGGCGATCAAGGCTGTGGCCGAGGCGCATGCGCTCAAGATGCCTAAAGTGGCGATGCCGCTGCGGGTCATGGTGACTGGGACGACTCAAACGCCATCCATTGACGCGACGCTTGAATTGATCGGCAAAGACGAAGTACTGGGAAGATTGCAGCGCGAGATCGAGGCGCTTGCGTAGCGCGCGGCGGAACCAGTATTCAGTCGATGATGCCCCCGCCCAGGCACACCTCAGTGTCGTACAACACCGCGGATTGCCCCGGCGTGACAGCCCATTGGGGTGCATCGAAGGCCAAGGAAAAATGCGTTTCACCCCGCACCGTGAGATGACATGCCGCGTCGGTTTGCCGGTAGCGTATCTTAGCGCTGTATGCGCGCGATGTATCGGGGACGCGGCCCGCTATCCAACTAGATTGTCCCGCTTGCAAAGCTCGCCGGTAGAGCGCCGGATGGTCGTGGCCTTGTGCGACGATCAGACGATTGGCAGGCATGTCCTTTTCGATTACGTACCAGGGTTCGCCCGCCCCGCCGATACCCAGGCCCTGCCGCTGTCCGATGGTGTAATACATTAATCCTTGATGCTCGCCCACGTTCTTCCCCCCCGGGGTTGCCATGGGCCCGGGCTTGGGGACGAGATAGCGCATGAGAAAATCCCGGAAGGGCCGTTCGCCGATAAAGCAAATTCCCGTGCTGTCACGCTTGGCGTGATTGGCGAGATCGATGCGCCGGGCGATCTCACGCACTTCACTCTTCTTCAGCTCGCCCACGGGAAACAGGGTGCGAGAAAGCTGTGGCTGATTCAAGCGGTGGAGAAAATAGCTTTGATCCTTCGAGGTATCCAGGCCACGCAGCAACTCGAAGGTCCCGCCGCGCTCGCGCACGCGCGCGTAGTGGCCAGTGGCGATGCGATCCGCCCCCAAACCGATGGCATGATCGAGAAAGGCTTTGAACTTGATCTCGGCGTTGCACAGCACGTCGGGATTGGGCGTGCGGCCCGCCCGGTATTCCGCGAGAAAGTTGCTGAAGACACGGTCCTTGTACTGCGCGGAGAAGTTGACCACTTCGATCTCTACCCCGATACGGTCCGCCACGGAAACGGCGTCGATCAGATCTTCCCGTGCGGTGCAGTACTCGTCGGTGTCGTCATCCTCCCAGTTCTTCATGAACAGGCCGACCACCTCGAAGCCCTGTTCCTTTAACAGCCACGCTGCGACCGACGAATCCACGCCGCCGGACATGCCGACCACGACTCTTTGTTTCGCGGGAAGGCCGAGGGCAGCGCGCGCAACCGAGCCGGAACGATCGGTCATGAGTCGTAGTGGGTGAGAAGGTCCAGCGGATATCGTTTACCCGCGAGATAGTCCTGCACGCAGCGTAGTACCAGGGGGCTGCGATGGCGCGCGGAGTTTTGCCTCATCTCCTCCGGGGACATCCAGATGGCGCGCAAGATGCCCTGATCCAGCTCATGTCCAGATAGGGGTTCGCTCACTGTGCCGATGAAGGCGAAGCGCAGGTAGGTAATGTCTCGCGAGGGGCGGCTCCAGTTGTACACACCCAGCAGATGGGTGGGCGTGAAGTGACGCCCGGTTTCCTCCAACGCTTCGCGCACCGCGCCCTCTATCATGCTCTCATTGGGCTCCCAGTGGCCGGCGGGTTGATTGATGCGAACGCCGTCCTCCGTTTGCTCTTCAACCAGCAAAAACTTTCCGTCTTGTTCAGCCACCGCAGCCACGGTGACGTGAGGTTTCCACACCATATTTACCCTTGCACGGATAACCACGCCAATTATGCCCATTCGAGCAGGATCCATCCATTACAAGAATATGCGCAAGGGGCGGCGGCCGGCGAATCTAGCGCGGCTGTTCCACCGTATTCATTAGCGAGCAAGATTGGCCGATAATGTTCGCTCGGGGCCCTAGATTGGGAACACTCACATTGGAGTAGTCATGAAGTCCATGCGATTCTTGGGGTTTACCGCCGTACTGATGCTCTTTATGCCCTCTGTCTGGGCGATGAAGGCAGCGGAAGTGGCGCCATGCCGCCCGAATATGCCGCAAACAGTGCGCACGATCAAGGGCTTGTTCCATGTTCACATCGCCTGCGATCACGTCTTGTTCGAGATCCCGCTCGATAAGCTCAACAAGGACATGTTGATCAATACTGAGTTCGCGGCTTTGTCCACTGGAAGCGATTTTGTGGCGCCAGGGTCGGTGGTGGACAGCCGGGTCGTGCGATGGGTGAGGCGCGGGAACAAGGTATACCTGGAAAACGTACGCTACGAGATGTGGGCTCCCAATATGGCGAACCTGCAGCGCGGGGTGGAGCAGGCCTCGCTGCGCACTGTAATCAAAGCATTCGATGCGGTCTCGGAAGGTGCCGATGGCGCTCCCATTATCGACGTGACAGGATTGTTCGCCACCGACGTTCCCGACGGCTTCGGGCGTGAGTTCAAGCAGCACTTCCGCATGAACGGCATCGATCCCAAGCGCTCCTACATCGAAAACGTCAAAGCGTTTCCGCAGAACGTCGAGGTGCGCTTCTATCAAACCTGGGTGCCCGATCCGAAAGAGTTGAATAAGCCCACGCCCGAGGACGAGGATCCGATACCAGCCACCCTCGGGTTCGTGTTTCACACCAGCATGCTGTTGCTCCCCGATGAACCGATGAAGGGGCGCTATGCCGATGGGCGTGTCGGCTACTTCTCGGAGTCATTCGACGATTACGGTACCAACGAGCATGGCAAAGTGCGTCGTGCCTACATCACCCGCTATCGCTTGGAAAAGATACTGCCCGAGGCAGAGGTGTCGCCACCAGTGAAACCCATTGTGTTCTACATCAGCCACGAAGTGCCGGACAAATGGCGGCCCTACATCAAGAAAGGCGTGGAGTCTTGGCAAGCGTTGTTCGAGAAAGCCGGTTTCTCCAAGGCCATTCTGGCCTTCGATGCGCCTACGGCGGAGGAGAATCCCGACTGGGATCCGGAGGACGTGCGCTACTCCGTGATTCGCTGGACACCCAGCGGGCGGCAGAACGCCATGGGCCCGGCGGTGGTCGACCCGCGTAGCGGTGAGGTCATTTCTTCGCACGCCATCTTTTGGCACAACGTCCTGAAGCTCGCTGAGACTTGGTACTTCACTCAGGTGTCGCCACTGGATCCACGGGCACGCAGCCTGCCGCTGCCCGATGACCTGATGGGTGAAATACTTAGTTACGTCGTCACCCACGAGGTTGGCCATGCCCTGGGCCTGCGGCATAACTTCAAGGCCCATTCCGCCTACAGCGTCGCGCAATTGCGCGATCCGCAGTGGACCAAGAAGTGGGGCACGTCCGCCTCCATCATGGACTACGCGCGTTTTAACTACGTCGCGCAACCTGGGGACGATGCGGGCCTGTTCCCCAAATTCGGTCCTTACGATTACTTTGCCATTGCGTGGGGCTATCGCGATTTTGGCGGCGAGTTAAGCTGCGACGGCGAATGGCCGCTGCTCGATGAAATGGCGGCCAGACAAGTGAAGGATCCCATGCTGCGTTTCGGTGGCGAGGATTCCATCGCGGCGCTAGATCCGACGGTAAACGAGAACGTGATCGGCGGGGACCCCATCGAGGCTGCCGATTTGGGACTGCGCAATATCGACAGGGTGGTCCCCTATCTTCTGCCGGCAACGTCGTCATTGGGTTCCGACTACACCAAGCTGGCCGAGCAATATCACGCCTTGATCACCCAGCGGTATCGCGAACTGGGAGCGGTGGCGAAGATTGTCGGCGGCGTGGAGGAGGTGCGCTACCTAGCAGGCCGCGGCGAAGCCCCCTACACTTCGGTGCCGGCAGAGCGGCAGAAGACGGCGGTGAAGTTCCTCATCGAGCGTGGGTTTAGCGTACCTCGAAAGCTCCTGGATCCGGAGGTTAGCCGGCGTGTCTTCGCTCAAGGCCACGCGGATCCGTTGCAAGGGTCCAACGTGCAATTGCTGTCCCGGTTGCTGCGGCCCTCGGTGATTCAGCGTATGGCCGAGGCCAAGCAGACAAGCGGCGGCAAGGGTTACAGCGGGATCGACATGCTGAAAGATCTCAACAATGGACTATTCCAGGAACTCGACGGCAAGAAACCTACGGTGGAATTGTTCCGGCGAGATTTGCAGCGCAACTACGTGACACTATTGCTGGTATCCGTCGGAAACGTGAGCGACCCGTCTGGGGAATCGGAAGGCATAGAACGCGGCATCGAGCATCATCGAACACCCGATCGCGAAATTCGGCGTGGTCGCATGCTCAGCCGTGACGTGACTTCAGTGCTGGCTGAAGTGGCGCAGCAGTACCGCCAGGCGAAGGGGCGTCCCAGTGAATACCGGGCGGCGCTACGGGCGGGGCTTTCGCACTTGCGAGCAAAGCTTGCGAAGGCAATCGAGCGCACCACTGACGTGGATACCCTTAGCCACTTGCGGGATCTGAGTATCGAACTGGATAACGGGCCCTAACCAAGAGCTCGTCCTAATCGCCGAAAGGGCAGGGGAGACCCTGCCCTTTCCTTTTGAGCGATCTCTTTCTCAATGGTGCTCGTGCGCCGTCACGTAGTCGTAGGCGGGTAGGGTGAGAAATTCCACGAACTCGTCCTTGCAGGTTAGCTCGTCGAACATTTGCGCACCGGTCTCGTACTTGCCGGCGGTGTACAGCTTGTCGCCGAGAATCTCGCGCACGCGCCGAAGTTCTTGCGGCACTAAGGATTTGAACAACTCCTTAGTGACTTTGCGGCCATCGTCGAGCACGCCTTTGGGACTGCGAATCCAGTGCCAAATTTGGGCGCGCGAGATTTCCGCAGTGGCGGCGTCTTCCATCAAGTTGAAGATGGGAACGCAACCGGTACCCGCCAACCAGGCGCCCATGTATTGGATGCCGATATTGATGTTGATGCGCAGCCCTTGCTCGGTGATTGGAGCTTTCGGCTGAAAATCGAGTAAATCCTTGGCGGTGATGTGGACGTCATCACGTTTTCGGTGAATTTGATTAGGCGTCTTCATCACGGCATCGAAAGCCTCTTTGGCGATGGCGACTAGGCCAGGGTGTGCGACCCAGGTGCCGTCGTGGCCGTCTTTAGCTTCGCGCTCTTTGTCCGCGCGCACCTTGGCAGTCGCCGCTTCATTGGCGGCCGGATCGTTCTTGATCGGAATCTGCGCCACCATGCCGCCCATGGCGAAGGCGCCGCGGTGGTGGCAAGTCTTGATGAGCAGTAGCGAGTAGGCGCGCATGAAGGGGCTGGTCATGGTAACTTGGCCGCGGTCGGCCAGAATGAAATCGGGTTGGCTCTTAAATTTCTTGATGCAGCTGAAGATGTAATCCCAGCGGCCGCAGTTGAGGCCGGCGGAATGTTCGCGCAATTCGTAGAGGATCTCGTCCATCTCGAAGGCGGCGAGAATGGTTTCTATCAGCGCGGTGGCTTTCACGGTGCTCAGCGGGACACCCAGGTTTTTTTGCGAAAACACGAACACGTCGTTCCACAGGCGCGCTTCGAGGTGGGATTCCATCTTGGGCAGATAAAGATAGATGCCCGAGCCTTTGGCGATCCGCGTCTTGGCGTTGTGGAAGAAGTACAGGCCGAAATCGAAGAGCGATCCCGACATGGATTCACCATCGACCAACACGTGTTTCTCCGGCAGGTGCCAGCCGCGTGGCCTCACGAAAAGCGTGGCGACTTTGTCGTTGAGCCTGTATTGCTTGCCTTCGGGGCTGGCGAAACCGATGGTGCCCGCGATGGCATCGCGCATATTGATCTGGCCTTGGACTAGGTTATCCCAGGTGGGAGTGCTGGAGTCCTCGAAATCGGCCATGAACATGTTGGCGCCGGAATTGAGCGCGTTGATCACCATCTTGCGATCGGTGGGACCCGTGATTTCGACGCGGCGGTCTTGCAGATCCCTTGGTACTGGCGCGACGATCCACTGTGCCGCTCGAATGTCGGCGGTCTCCGGCAGGAAATCTGGCAGCCTGCCCGCGTCAATTTCTGCTTGACGGGTCACACGGCGGGCGAGTAGGTCTCGCCGGCGCTTGTCGAAATTGCGATGGAGTTTGGCCAAGAAGGCGAGCGCCTCAGGGGTGATGACTTGTGCGTATTCGGGGGTGATGGTGCCGAGGACTTGAACGCCCGGCGGGTGAGTCGGATGTGCGCTCACGGTTTGTTCTCCTGGATTAGGCGGTCTGCCAAAGGCGGCGGATTATGGCACGAAAAAAAACCGCACCTTCTTCTCGAAAGCGCGGTTTGTAGGGGAGTATTTGGCTTAAGCGAATTGCTCTTCTTCGGTCGAACCCGTTAGGGCTGTGACGGAGGATTGACCGCCTTGGCAAACTTGAGTGACTTCGTCGAAGTACCCGGTGCCGACTTCGCGTTGATGCTTGGTGGCGGTGTAGCCTACGGATTCGGCCCCGAACTCGGCTTGCTGCAGGCGAACGTAAGCGGTCATGTTCTCGGTGGCGTAGCCGCGCGCGAGTTCGAACATGGAGTAGTTCAACGCATGAAAACCGGCCAGGGTAATGAACTGGAACTTGTAGCCCATGGCGCCCAGCTCGCGCTGGAATTTGGCGATGGTGGCATCGTCCAGGTTCTTCTTCCAGTTGAAGGAGGGCGAGCAGTTGTAGGCCAGCATCTTGTCCGGGAAGACGGCGTGTATGGCGTCGGCAAATTTCTTGGCGAATTCGAGATCGGGTTTGCCGGTTTCGCACCAGATGAGATCGGCATAGGGCGCGTAGGCCAGGCCGCGGGATATGGCTTGACCCAGACCGCTCTGGGTGCGGAAAAACCCTTCACTGGTGCGCTCGCCCGTCAAGAAGGGCTTGTCATTTTCGTCGAAGTCGGAAGTCACCAAGTTCGCAGCTTCCGCATCGGTGCGTGCAAACAGAACGGTGGGCACGCCCATAATGTCGGCGGCCAAGCGGGCTGCGGTTAATTTCTGTACGGCTTCCTGCGTCGTCACCAGCACTTTTCCGCCCATGTGGCCGCATTTCTTGGCGGCAGCGAGCTGATCCTCGAAATGCACTCCTGCGGCACCGGCCTCGATCATGTGTTTCATCAATTCATGAGCGTTGAGTACACCGCCGAAACCGGCTTCGGCGTCTGCCACGATGGGGGCAAACCAGTCGATATCGTCCTTGCCTTCGGTATGATGAATCTGGTCGGCGCGGATGAAGGTGTTATTGATCTTGCGCACCACGGAGGGGACGCTGGAGACGGGGTAGAGGGATTGGTCGGGGTACATCTGGTAGGCGTCATTCGCGTCCGCCGCCACTTGCCACCCTGAGAGGTAGATGGCCTTCAGCCCGGCTTTGACTTGCTGCATTGCCTGGTTTCCGGTCATGGCGCCTAAGGCATTGATAAAAGGCTGCTCTTTCAGAGATCGCCACAGTTTATCGCTACCGCGTCGGGCCAGCGTATGCTCGATTTGCAGGGTTCCGCGCAGACGATAAACGTCCTCCGCAGAATAGCCCCGGCGCACGCCCCGCCATCGGGGATTGTCCGCCCAGTCTTTCTTGATTTGGGCAATCTCTTGATCTCTACTCATGAGCTTCTCCTACGGTAGGTTATGCCCTGAGCCGAAAATCGGTTCAAAGCGGATAAGAAGATTTACCTAGCCGAATTCGGACCCGGGTTGGATGAATATCGGCGGATGCGCGGCTTTGCTCTACAAGGGTGTCAATTAGCACGTCCAGAACCGCGGATCCTGACACCGATCAAGGGTGTGATCGGCTGAGGGCCAGAAAAACGGGGTTGATGTTCGACCATTGACCTAGGCAAGGAACATCACCTGCCCTGGGGATCAAGTCGGAGTATATCAATTGATTGCGGCGTTGCAACATCGAACAGTAATGCGCTTGAGCGATTCGGCGGAATCTCGCAAGAGCTGTTCGCATAACGTAGCGATGCAAGCATGGCCATCGGGTTCCGAGGCAAGGGGCGTCAAGCCTCTTCGCTATCCGTCGTTAAACCGTTAGAAGGGTTCAAATGGCGCCGGCTGCCTAAGTTAAAATGCCGATTCTATTTGGCTGGCTTGTCCCCATTTAATCGCCGGCTGCCCCCAACTTTAGGAGTTTCATGTACAAGCACATCCGCGTCCCCACTCAGGGCGAGAAGATCACTGTTAACAAAGACTTTAGCCTTAAGGTTCCCGAT
>JBKKAO010000184.1:0-4184 GCA_046714645.1 Burkholderiales bacterium
GGCGGCGACATCGATGTCGCTCAGCACTGCTGGAGTGCGCTCGTCGTTCGTTCCAGGGCTGCCTCGAAAGGTAGGTTGACCTGTTTACCGAAACTGTAGCTCATGACTATTCCTTCAGTTATCGATCCAACGAATTAGAGAACCCGCGTCCATCGCTCAGGAGCTCCGCTTGATTTCCTGGCCGCCGCGGAACAATAGCAAGGTCGGGATTGAGCGAATCGCAAACCGCCCTGCTACCTGCTGTGCCTCGTCCGTGTTCACCTTCGCGAAACGCGCACTCGTGGCTAGCTTTTGCGCGGCCTGCTCGAAGGCGGGCGCCATTGCTCGGCATGGGCCACACCAGGGCGCCCAGAAATCCACCACGACGGGCAGCCCCACCGGTTTCAGGAAAGCATCGAAGCTTCGGTCATTCAACGAGACGGGCTTACCGTCCAACAGTTGCACTCCGCATTTTCCGCACTTCGGATCACCCTCAAGGCGATCGGCAGGAACGCGGTTTTCACTCAAACAGCCGGGGCAAGCGATGTGTACTTTGGACCGGTCGCTTACTTCTGGCATATTTCCTCCGCTTTGAAGCGATGCTGTAATGTGAAGGCTACCCCAGGAATCACAAGGGGTCTGCGACCAAAGTTATATCCCGAAGCCTGCGAGAGTGCATCAGTAGCTGGTTGATAACGGGCTCTTGCAATTCCTTGGGAAGGGACTCTGCCTTTGAATAGTTCGCAGCGTGATAGAGCACCGGAATCACGATCAAGGTGAGCAGCGTCGAGACGAAGATGCCGAAGATGAGCGAGATGGCCAGCCCATTGAAGATCGGATCGTCGAGGATGAAGAAGGCGCCCGGCATGGCGGCCAGCCCCGTCAGCACGATGGGTTTGGCGCGCTGCGTTCCCGCCTGAATCACTGCGCGCTGGAACAGACACAGATGAACGGAGGGGCACAACTTCTTTCCGGTAAACTCCTAGAGTCTGTCGCGCAAACTGACACGCATGAACCTACACACCGCAGGGGCCACACGCTTTCTACGATGAACGCACAAGGCCCAACGCTCATGGAGCGTTTCCCAGTCTTTGCCAAGCTCCCGGCGGATAAGCGCGAGAAGGTAATGGGCGGCATGCACTTGCGCCAAGCGCCTGCCGGAACGGTGCTATTCGACGCACATCGGCCCTGTCCAGGTTTTCCTCTGTTGCTTCGTGGCAGCGTTCGGGTGGTGAAGGCATCGCCCAATGGGCGCGAAATCTTGCTCTATCGCGTGGAACCGGGCGAGGGTTGCATCATGTCCGGCGGCTGTCTGCTGGGTCATTCGGACTATTCGGCGAGCGGTATCGCCGAAGAGGACGTGACCTTGCTGGTGATTCCGCCCGCACTGTTTCAGCAATTGATCGTCGAGTTCGAATCCTTCCGGGAATTTGTCTTCGGCATGTACGGGGCGCGCCTGGCCGAGGTGATGGAGTTTACCGTGCTCGATCCCAAGGCGCTCGCATCGCTCGCGCGCAACTGAACCATGCCTACAGCAGATGCCTTGTTGCTTGCGCGCGCGCAGTTCGGGCTGAATATCGGATTCCACATCCTGTTTCCCAGTATTACGATCGGGCTGGCCTGGATACTGGTGTGGTTTCGTGTGCGCCTTGCGCGCACGAACGATCCCGCTTGGCTGGAGATCTTCAAGTTTTGGACGAAGATTTTCGCGCTCAATTTCGCCATGGGCGTGGTGACGGGCATCGTGATGTCCTTTCAGTTCGGCACCAATTGGCCAGGCTTCATGAACAAGGTGGGCAATATCGCCGGTCCGCTGCTCGCCTATGAGGTTCTGACAGCGTTCTTCCTGGAGGCGACGTCTCTGGGGGTGATGCTGTTCGGCATGAACCGCGTGCCGGCTTGGTTGCATATCACGGCCACCGTGCTGGTGGCGGCCGGCACCACGATCTCCGCTTTCTGGATCTTGGCGCTCAACTCCTGGATGCACACTCCGGCGGGCTTCGCAGTGGCGGATGGACAGATCATCGCGGAGAATTGGTTTCATGTGATCTTCAACCCATCGTTTCCCTACCGCCTCACACATGTGTTAATGGCCTCCGGGCTCACCGCTGCTTTTCTGGTGGCGGGATTGTCCGCCTGGCGATTGCTCAAAGCGAGCGGAGAGGCCGCCGCGCTTTCCACCCTACGCACGGGGGTCTGGGTGGGCGCATTCCTGGCGCCTTTGCAGATGCTCGCGGGTGACTTGCACGGGCTCAATACCCTCGCGCATCAGCCGGCGAAGATCGCAGCCATCGAAGGCATTTGGAACACGCAGGCTGGTGTGCCACTCGTGCTTTTCGGCATTCCCAATGAGAAGTTGCGCCGCAACGATTTCGCCATCGAGATCCCCAAAGGGGCTAGTTTGATTCTTAAGCACGACGCTGGTGCGCAGCTCAAAGGCATCGATGCCTTCGCGCCAGACGCTCCACCCGTGGCGCCGGCATTTCTTGGATTTCGCCTCATGGTGGGCATCGGAGTGGCGATGCTGGCGCTTTCTTGGTTTGGGGCTTGGTCGTTGCGCAAGCGCCGGCAGCCGACACGTTGGTTGCTATGGGCGTTCACCGCGTTCACTTTCTCTGGCTGGATAGCGACTCTGGCGGGATGGCTGGTTACCGAGACGGGCCGGCAACCCTGGTTGGTGACTGGGCTATTGCGTACCGCCGATGCGGCCGGTACGGTTTCGGAGGCGCAGCTGGGCTCCAGTTTTACGGGTTACGTGCTTACCTATGGACTCATGCTGGTGGCTTACGTGGTGGTGTTGACCCATCTTGCGGGCAAGGGGGTGGTTCCGATCAAAGTGAAATCGCAAAGGGCGGTTCTAGGAGGCCAGGAATGACCTTGGACCTCCCTCTTGCTTTCGCCTTCCTCATGGGGCTGGCCGTGCTCGCCTACGTGGTGCTCGACGGCTACGACTTGGGCGTGGGCATGCTCATGCCAGCGGCCAGCGAATCCCAGCAGAATGTGATGGTGACCTCTATCGGGCCGTTTTGGGATGCGAACGAAACCTGGCTGGTGCTGGGCGTCGGACTGTTGTTGGTGGCGTTTCCAGTGGCCCACGGCGTAATACTAGGCGCGCTTTATCTTCCCGTGACGGCGATGCTAGTCGGGCTCATGTTGCGCGGTGTGGCCTTTGAGTTCCGCATTAAAGCGCAAGGCTGGCATCGAGAGCTATGGAATTGGCTCTTCTGGTTTGGTTCCTTTCTCGCCTCCGTGTCGCAGGGACTGATGCTTGGCCAGTACATCACGGGTTTCGAATCCGGTTTTGGATATTGGTTATTTTCGTTTCTCGTCGCCGGCGGGCTGTGCGGCGGATATGTGCTGCTCGGCGCTACTTGGCTCATCCTACGCACGGAGGACAACCTGCGGAGCAAGGCAGTGGCCTGGACCCGGTGGGGACTGCTTTGGGTCGCCGGGGGTATTGCCCTGGTGAGTCTCGCGACACCGCTCGCGAGCGATACGGTGCGGGCGAAATGGTTCGACTTCCCCGACACGCTAGGCTTGATGCTGCTTCCCGCCGCGAGCGTGGCGGTGTGGATCTGGATGTGGCGGCTGACCGGAAAACTCAAGCACGGAATCGTTGTGGCCGAGTGGGCGCCCTTCGCGGGGGCAATAACCCTCTTCACACTGGCCTTCGCTGGTCTTGCTTACAGCCTATTTCCCTTCGTGGTGATGGACAAGATCACCATCTGGGAAGCCGCCGCACATCCCAGCGCGCTGAAAGTTGTTTTGGCCGGCACCTTGGTCGTGCTCCCCTTCATCATCGCCTACAGTGCGATTTCCTATCGCGTCTTCCGAGGAAAGGCGCGCGCTGGCATGTACGAGTAGGTGACTGCCTTGGCGAGGAGTTGCATAACAACCATCACGCCTCTCCGACCTCGGCCAAGCTGTCGAATAAGTGCTACGAGTTTGACATCGGCTGGCTCTAAATCCGCATCCTCGAAGTGATGGGCCTTGCAACGGTCAAGCGTGTGGCGCCGATCCCGAGTTTCGCCGAACCCAAGGCGGTGGTCGATCCGCAAACGCTGTGAAAGAGGTAATGCCCACAATAGGCGCACTTCTGACCTTGTGCGACCAGTAGCTTGTTCTCGCGAAGAATAGCTGATGTGGCTATCTCGCTACGGGACAGCTTCTTGAATGTGCGCGACACAAACGACCAGTAGCCGCGA
>JBKKAO010000185.1:0-9031 GCA_046714645.1 Burkholderiales bacterium
GGGGTTGCGCCATCTGCCAAAGGTTTTGCGCGTAGAGATAGGCGAAACCCAAGCGTAAGACCCTGGGCCTCAGGGAAAAACGCTTCCCGTCGAATCCTGCGTAGCCCAGTTCCACTAGAGTGAGCAATAACCGGCGGGCTGTTCCGCGAGAAAGTCCTGTGCGTTTCGCGACATCGCTCAATGTCATGACGCTGGCTTGTGCATCGAAGGCCTCGATGACCGCCAATCCCTTCCCGAGTGCGCGAATGAAGTCCCCTCCAATGGAAGGTTCTTGATCGAGTCCTTGCACGATGGGCCTTGACAGGCTTTTAGCGATGGGCATAAAGTACCCCTTTATGTTCGTATGTCGAACTAGTGTTCGCATTGCGGACACTCTATCAGTAAGACGACGCCACGTGCAAGGAGGAGAACCCAGCCATGAAAACAGTCTTCGGCTCATTGAGTTACTTCGAGAAGGGCCGTGTCGAGTTGATCAACGACAACGCCAAGAACTACGCCTTTTCCAATGTGTTCGAGATCTGCTCGGCGGCCAAGCCCTACGAGAAGGTGGTGATGGCCATCAATCAGATCTATGTTTTGGAAGCCATTCGCGCCGAGGGCACCTCGCCGTGGTTTAGCTGTGCTCACGATGAGTTCGTGCTGAGCATGGACGGCGAGGTCGAGGTGCATCTGGTCAAGCTCGAGCGTCCCGCGGTGGCCGACGCAGAAAAGAACGGCGCCATAAAATTGAGCGGCGAACCTACCGGCAAGAAGATGGGATGGATGAAGTTAAAACGCGGCCACCAAGGCATGCTGCCCGCGAATTCCGCCTACCAGTTTCGTGCCCCCAAACCCGCAGCCCTGGTACTGCAAACGACGCTAGGAGATCTGTCCGTGCAGAAGTGGGCGCAGATCTGCCAAGCCGCCTAAGGAAGGACACCCTCATGAACGCACCCACCCTCAAAGCCCAATCCTCGCCTCCCAACATGCATGGCTACAAGAGCTACCGGCTCGGGCAATTCGAGTTCAGCCGCGACGAATACTTCGCTCACATCAAGTGGACGGGGCGTAACGGCAAGTCCATGAGTCATAGCCTGGATATAGGCAACTTTCTGCGCCCGCTGATGCGCGACGTGGCGTGGGGATTTTTCTATGGCTACGTCAATTTCGACGACGTATTCGGCACCTGTAACAAGTACACCTCCGTGGATGTCTACGCAGGTACCTACAACGGACAGTTCAGCAAGGCTGAGGTGGATTTGCTGGAAAATCTTCCTACCGAAGAAGTGCGCGCGAGCTTCGTGGAAATGCTGGAAGATTGGGTGAACGAAGGCTACGATCCCTTCGCCGCGCCGCAAGAAACCGGCAGTCCCTACGGCCACAAGCACGGCGAGAATCTCAAGGCCTTGCGCCGTGTGCGGCAACTCGCCAAGCGCTGTGTTGGATTAAAGGGCGACTTGGCCATGCGTACGGACGAGACTGGCTACACGGTCAATCGCGCCTTCACCGACGTGCCTCAGGATGCTCCGGAATTGCACCCGGAGCCGGGCTTCGAGAACGACGTGCACGCCTTCAATCTGTTCGCGTACTTGTCGCGCTCGGACGTGACCTGGAATCCGTCCTTCACCTCGGTGGTGAAATACAGCTTCTGCTGCCCCACCACGGAAGAGCACATTTTGCCGGTCATTCACGGCAATGACCGCGTGGAATGGTTTTTCCAGATGTGCGACGAGATTCATTGGAATTGCGGTGACAAGAAGACCGGTGCGCCGCGCGCTCGGGTGATCATGAAGGCGGGCGATGTGGCCGCCATGCCGGCGGATTGCCGGCATCAAGGCTTCTCACCGAAACGCTCCATGCTGCTGGTGTGGGAGAACGGGTCGCCGCAGGTGGTCCACGACATCGAAGCCGGCAAGTCGCCGGTGAATCCCGTGAGTTTCTAGGTGCAGACAAAGCTCTTTATCGGCGGTGATTTCGTCAACGCGGCCGATGGCGCCACCATCGCCGATTTGAATCCGCACGACAACAGCAAGATCGCCGATGTGGCTCTGGCGAATCGAGAAGACGTGGATCGTGCCGTGAAGGCGGCGCAGGCGGCCTTTCCGAAGTGGAGCAAGACGGCCGCCATGGATCGCGGCCGTTTGCTGCTCAAGCTAGCCGACGCTATTGAGGCTGATGCGGACTCTCTCGCCCGCTTGGAAAGCCTCGACACCGGGCATCCTGTGCGCGATTCGACCCGCCTCGACGTACCGCGCACGGCGGTGACCTTTCGCTATTTCGGCGGCATGGCGGACAAGCTCGAAGGCAGCATCATTCCCGTCGACCAGGGCTTTCTCAATATGGCTTTTCGCGAACCTCTGGGGGTGGTGGGCCAGATCGTGCCGTGGAATTTTCCGCTCATGTTCACCAGTTGGAAGATGGGCCCGGCGCTGGCGGCGGGGAACACCGTAGTGCTCAAGCCCGCGGAGATCACGCCTTTGTCCAGTCTGCGCATCGCGGAGCTGATGGCCGCGGTGGGTTTTCCGCCAGGCGTGGTCAACATCATCCCGGGCTATGGACAAAGCGCGGGGCAGCATCTGGCGGAACATCCGGGGGTGGCCAAGATCGCGTTCACCGGCTCCACCGCCACGGGGCGCAAGGTGGTGCAAGCCTCGGCTGGAAACTTGAAGCGCGTGCAGCTCGAATTGGGCGGCAAGGGCGCCAACATCGTCTTCGAAGACGCCTTCCTGCCGGCTGCCATCAACGGCTCGGCCTTCGCGATCTTCCACAACCAAGGCCAGGCCTGCATCGCCGGGTCGCGATTGATTCTGCATGAGCGCATCGCGGATCAATTCATGGAAGGCTTCGTCAAGCTGGCGCGCTCCATCAAGTTGGGCGACCCGCTGGACCCGGCCACTGAGATGGGGCCGCTCACATCGAGCTTGCACCGTGATCGTGTGTTGAGTTATTGCAAGGTGGCTCAGGAAGAAGGCGGCGAGATCATCAGCGGCGGCAAGGCGCCATCCGATTCTGCACTCGCCAGAGGCTGCTATGTCGAACCCACCATCGTCAAAGCCAAAGCTACCGACCGCGTGTCGCAAGAGGAGGTGTTCGGTCCCTTCGTCACCGTCACCACCTTCAAAAACGATGAGGAAGCACTGGCCATCGCCAATGGCACTCAATACGGATTGGGCGGCGGACTCTGGACCAGCAATCTCACTCGCGCTCACCGCATGGCGCAATCCATTCGCAGCGGCATGCTGTGGATCAACTGCTACAAGCGCGTGAATCCGGCGTCGCCCTTCGGCGGTGTCGGCGCATCGGGTTACGGCCGCGAGATGGGATTCGAGGCCATGATGCAATACACGGAGGTGAAGTCCGTGTGGTTGAACGTGGATGCGAACATTCCGCCATGGTATCCAAGGTGACGTTATGATCGACAAGACAGTCACCTCCATCACCGAAGCGGTCGAGGGCATCCACGACGGCGCGACCATCATGATCGGCGGGTTCGGCGGCTCGGGCATGCCGGGCGAGTTGATCGATGGGTTGATAGAACAGGGCGCGAAGGACCTCACTATCGTCAACAACAACGCGGGCAATGGAGAGACGGGATTGGCGGCGCTATTGAAGGCGAGGCGCGTGCGCAAGATCCTGTGTTCCTTTCCGCGGCAAGCCGATTCCCATCATTTCGACGCGCTCTATCACGCCGGCGAGATTGAATTGGAGCTGGTGCCCCTGGGCAATTTGGCGGAGCGCATTCGCGCCGCAGGAGCAGGTATCGGAGGATTCTTCACCCCCACGGGTTACGGTACCGATCTCGCCAAAGGTAAGGAAACCCGCATCATCAGCGGCAAGGGTCACGTGTTCGAGACGCCCATTCACGCTGACTTCGCTTTGGTGAAAGCGGAGAAGGCGGACCGCTTGGGCAACTTGGTTTTCCGCAAGGCCGGTCGAAACTTCGGTCCCATCATGGTGGCGGCGGCGAAATGTGCCGTCGTACAAGTGCACGAAATCGTTCAGGTAGGCCAATTGGATCCAGAGGTGATCGTGACGCCGGGTATTTATGTCAATAGAGTGGTGCATGTGCCGCGAGCATCCGTGTTACGAGCCGTGGCGTGAGGAAACAGCATGAAGAAATTGACTCGAGATGAAATTGCCGCCCGCGTGGCGCGCGACATTCCGGAAGGTGCCTATGTCAATTTGGGTATTGGGCTGCCGACTCTGGTGGGCAATCATCTGCCCAAGGGCAAAGAAATTTTCCTGCACAGTGAAAACGGCATCTTGGGCATGGGTCCGGCACCGGCCCCCGGCGAAGAAGATGAAGATCTCATCAACGCGGGTAAACAAGCCATCACGGTCTTGCCCGGCGCGGCTTTTTTTCATCACGCCGATTCCTTCGCCATGATGCGCGGCGGTCATCTGGACATTTGTGTGTTGGGAGCGTTCCAAGTTTCCGCGCAGGGCGATCTCGCCAATTGGCACACCGGCGAACCTAGCGCCATTCCCGCCGTGGGTGGGGCCATGGATCTGGCCGTGGGCGCCAAGCAGGTGTTCGTGATGATGGAGCACTTGACCAAGAAGGGGGAAAGCAAGATCGTCCCGCGTTGCACCTATCCCTTGACCGGCATCCAATGCGTCAACCGGATTTATACGGATCTGGCGGTGATCGATGTCACGCCCCATGGACTGGTGGCGCGCGAATGGGTGGAGGGTCTTAGCTTGGATGAATTGATTCGTGTCACCGGAGTGCCCTTGGTGCTGGCACCAGAGAAAGCCTACGCATGAAGGAATTTCTCTACGCCGCCCACGCCGCCCGCGTCGTCTTTGGCGTGGATAGCCTGCGGCATTTGGAACGAGAGATCGGCCTTCTCGGTGCTCAGCGCGCCTTGGTGTTGAGCACGCCGGAGCAACGTGCGAGCGCCGAGGATATTTCCTCTCGTCTCGGATCGCGTTCCGCGGGCATCTACGACAAAGCGCTCATGCACGTGCCCATGGAAACGGCGGAGGCCGCGCGCGCCATGGCCAAGGAGTTGAAGGCCGATTGTTGTGTGGCGGTGGGCGGCGGTTCCACCATTGGTTTGGGCAAAGCCATCGCATTGACCAGCGCGTTGCCGATTTTGGCGATCCCCACCACCTTCGCCGGTTCCGAGATGACGCCTATCTACGGCATCACGGCGCAAGGCCAAAAGAAAACGGGGCGCGATGCCCGCGTGCTGCCCAAGACCGTCATCTACGATCCGAAGTTGTTGGCCACGCTTCCCGCCAAGATCGCGGGGCCCAGTGGTATGAACGCTATCGCCCATTGCGCGGAGGCGCTCTATGCGCAAGACGCCAATCCCATCGCATCCAGTATGGCGGAGGAAGGCATACGCGCCCTGGCTCGGGGCCTCCCGCGCATCATGCGCGACCCACGGGATCTGGAAGCAAAATCCGATGCGCTTTACGGAGCTTGGTTGGCAGGTACTTGTTTGGGCCAAGTGGGCATGGCTCTGCATCACAAGCTTTGCCACACCTTGGGCGGCAGTTTTAATCTGCCGCACGCGGAAACCCACACCATCGTGCTTCCTCATGCGCTGGCGTACAACCGGGGGGCGGTTCCCGAGGCCATGGCGCGTATCGCCGGCGCCCTAGGGGCAGGCGATGCTCCCAATGCAATTTACGATCTGGCAGTGTCGCTAGGCACGCCGCTCTGCCTTAAAGATATCGGCATGCCCCAAGACGGCCTCGACCGCGCCGCGGATCTCGCCACCACCAATCCCTATTGGAATCCGCGCCCCATAGAGCGCACGGCGATTCGCAAGTTGCTCGACGACGCATACTGGGGGAGACGACCGGATTCCAAATAGAGTTTCCATGTTCTTTGAAGAAGGCCGCCGGCCTTAGTGCAACATCACTAGGAGGATAGACATATGAACGACGAGGATACTAACCAAATCAAGCAAGCGAATTCGCAACGCCGCAAGGTCATTCGGACCGGCGCGGCGGTTACCGCGGCGTTGGCCTTCCCCTTCATCGGCGCCAAGAGCGTGTTCGCTCAGTCACGCAAACTCAAGATCGGTTACGTCGCCCCCGAGACCGGGCCGCTCGCGCCTTTCGGCGAAGCAGACAAATTCATCGTGGGCGGCATGCGCGAGATCCTCAAGAGCGGTCTTACCCTTGGGGGTAAGAGCTATCCCGTGGAGATCATCGTCAAGGACAGCCAGTCCAACCCCAACCGTGCGGGAGAAGTGGCCTCCGATCTGATCCTGAAAGACAAGGCCGATTTGATTCTCGCTGGCGGCACGCCGGAAACCACCAACCCGGTGGCCGATCAATGCGAGTTGAACGAAATGCCTTGCATCACCTCGGTGTGTCCATGGCAGCCCTGGTTCTTCGGACGAAACGGCAATCCCGCTGTGGGATTCAAGTGGACCTACCACTTCTTCTGGGGTCTGGAAGATATCATCGCCGTATTTACCAATATGTGGGATAGCTTGCCCAGTAACAAAATGGTCGGAGGCTTGTTCCCCAATGACGGCGATGGCAACGCTTGGGGCGATCCCGAGCGCGGTTTTCCCTCACCGCTCAAGCAGAAAGGCTATTCGATTACCGATCCGGGCCGGTATCAAAACCTCACGCAAGATTTCAGCGCGCAGATCGCCGCCTTCAAGAAGGCCAATTGCGAAGTGATCACAGGCGTGATGATTCCACCCGACTTCAAGACCTTCTGGACCCAAGCCGCTCAGCAAGGTTACAAACCCAAGATCGCATCCGTGGGAAAAGCACTGCTGTTTCCTGCTGCCGTCGAAGCTATCGGCCCGAGCGCCGAAGGACTTTCCACCGAAGTGTGGTGGAGCCCGTCGCACCCCTTCAAGTCGTCCCTCACCGGAGCCAGCGCGGCACAACTAGCGGATTCCTTCGAGAAAGCCACCGGCAAGCAGTGGACACAACCTGTGGGTTTCGCGCATGCGCTGTTCGAAGTGGGAATCGACGCCCTCAAGCGCGCCAAGAGCCTTGACGACAAGGCTGCGATCCGTGATGCGGTGGTGGGCACCAGTCTGAACACCGTGGTCGGACCCATCGCCTGGGGCAAGGGTCCGGTGAAGAACGTGGCGAAGACACCGCTCGTCGGTGGGCAATGGGTCAAGGGCAAGAAGAACAAGTTCGATTTGGTCATCGTCAACAACAAGACGGCGCCCAATATTCCGGCGTCGGCCAAGCTAAAACCCATCGGGTGATGGTGGAGCGAGGCGCGGATGAACTGCGCGCCTCGGTATTCGGTGACAGAAATAATCCCAACTAAATAACGAGGAGAGGCAATGAGTACGCAAGATAAAGGTAGTGAAGCGGCGTTGCCGCGCCGGGAGTTTCTCAAAGGCGCTGGAGCGAGCGCTGCTGCGGTGACCTTGGGCGCGGTGACCATGAGTGCCAAGGAAGTCAAGGCAGCGACCTTCGATGCCGAGGTGGACATCCTGGTCTGCGGTGGCGGTGGCGCGGGCTTGCCCACGGCGCTATTTTGTCGCTGGCTCGGCGACAAGGTCATGGTGTTGGAGAAGGCGGCCACGCTCGGCGGGACCTCCTTCAAGGCAGCCTATTGGTACTGGGTGCCCAACAACGCTGCCATGCGCAAGGCGGGTATGCCCGATGACAAACAGCATTTCCTTCGCTATGTGGCGCGCTTGAGCCAGCCGCAGCGCTTCAATCCCAACGATGCCAAGTACGGGCTAAACGACTGGGAATTCGCCATGTGCGAAGCCATCTATGACAGTTCGTCCGTGGGCACGGAGCTGTTGGCGGAAAAGGGCGCGTTGCCCTACCGGCACGTCGCACCCGTAGCGGATTACTTCGCGGAAATGGAAACCATCGGAGCCACGGGCCGCGTGCTGTTTCCCAAGGACGGTGCGCCGTCCATGTCCGATGGCGGGCAGGTGGCGACTCGCACGCTCTCCACCGCTTGCCGGCGCGACGGGGTATCCATCAAGACCAATCATCGCGTGCAAAAAGTGATCTTGAACGATAAGGGCGAAGTGATCGGTGTAGAGGCCCTTAACGATGATGGCGTAATGCGAGTGCGCGCGCGCAAGGCGGTCATTTTCTGCACCGGCGGATTTACCCATGATGCGGAATTGCGGCAGAACTTCCTATCCATCCCCGCCTACGGCGGCTGCGCGGCGATGACGAACGAGGGCGACTTCATTCGCATCTCAAGTACCTTGGGCGTGCAATTGCGCAATATGAATTACGCTTGGATGTGCCCCGTGTCCTTCGAGAAAGCCATCGCGAAGGATCCCTCCCTCATCGGGTGCTTCTCGGTGGCGGGTGATTCCATGATTTTTGTGGACAAGAACGGCAAGCGCGTGGTGAACGAGAAGTTGCACTACAACGAACTGGCGCAGAAATTCTTCGAGTGGGATGGCGCCAATGCGCAGTTCCCTTACTTGATTCTGACTTCCATCTGGGACCAGCGCGCGCAAGATCACTCCGCCAGCCACGAGTACGGGCGCTTGATCGTGCCCCCCGGCCTCGACGACAAGCACGTCATCAAGGGTGCGACCTTGGAGGAACTGGCCACCAACATCGACGTGCGTTTGCAGAAGTACGCCAGCGTGAACGGCGGCATGCGCATCTCGAAGGACTATGTCGCGAACCTCAAGGCCAGCATCGCGCGCTTCAACGGATTCGCCAAGGCGGGCAAGGATCAGGATTTCCATCGCGGCGAACGTGGTGTGGATCTGCTCTTCAACGGCAACGTGAAAGAAGAGCCGAGCCGAAAGAATCCGACCATGTGGCCCCTCAGCGATAAAGGTCCGTACTACGCCGCCTTTGTCACGGGCGGCACCCTGGACACCAAGGGTGGTCCGAAGACCAACCCCGAAGGCCAAGTGCTGGACAATTCCGACAAGCCGATCCCTGGACTCTACGGCGTGGGTAATTGCGTGGCCTCCGCTTCCGGCCGTGCCTACTGGGCCGGTGGTGGAACCCTTGGGCCGATCATCGGATTCGCCCATCGCGCCGCCAATCAGGCCAACAAGGAACCTGTTAAAGGCTAGTTCGGGTTCGCAAGCTTTGAGATGCCGGCGCGGGTCTACCG
>JBKKAO010000186.1:0-4092 GCA_046714645.1 Burkholderiales bacterium
CAGGTAATGCTGCCCGATGGGCAGCAGCTCGTGCTGGCATTGATCGATGCGACAGATATTCGTCCGCTCGACGATCGCGAGGGAGATACGGTACTGGTGCGGTACAACGCAGATGGCGGGTCGGTGATGATTCCGGTGGCGGTTGCGCGCTGAACTCATTGTGCAACTCTCCTACGGCGGGACGCCTTACCACTATTGGACTGACTACGTTACCTGTAGCCGCTTGCGTCGGCGGGTTTGCCTGCGTCCTGAACTTCGACGACGTAGCTCCAGGCATCGGGTTGGCTACCGTCGAGATCGGTGAAGCCGTATATCTTCGCCAGCTGCCCGCTGGACAGGGACTTTCCGTTCCACCGTGACACATTGGGATCCTGTGCGAGCGCCGCGACGGCCCGGCCAACGAACGCCGGGCTCTCGGAGATAGCGAAATGCGGCACGCGCGTTGTCGCCTCATGCCAGTTCCCTTCGGTAACGCCGAATTCCTCGAGCATGAACTCCGAGCGCAGCCAACCAGGCGTGAGCGACACGGCCGTCGCGCCATATGGCTGCAACTCGTGCGCCAGCGCGAACGCCATTCGATTCACCGACGCCTTGGCCAGGTCGTAGAAGAAAGAGACGCGGTAGTGGGACGAGTTGTACTCGTCAGTTCCGTCAGTCACCTCGACAACCAGGCCGCCTGGCGTCTTGATGAGCAACGGTATCGCGAAGTGACTGGTGATCGCGTGCGTGTCCACGGCCAGACGCAGGGTGCGCAGCCCATAGTCCAACGAGGATTCCCAGACCGATTTGTTCCACTCCATCTTAGTGGCGCCCCAAATGTTGTTAACCAGAAAGTGCAGGCACCCCTGCTCCTTATCGATGCGAGTCACCAGGGCGCGCACCTCGTCGGCCACGAGATGGTCTACCTGAACCGCGATCCCGCGGCCGCCGGCCTCATTCACGAGGGCCGCGGTCTCTTCAATCGTCTCCGGCCGGTTCATCTCCGATCGCTCGGACCGGGTGGTTCGGCCAGTGACATAGACGGTGGCTCCCGCCGCACCCAACTGCACGGCTATCCCGCGACCCGCGCCTCGGGTCGCTCCGGCGACCAACGCAACTTTTCCTGCCAGCGGTGTCGCCATATTTCCCCTTTCTCCGAATTTAGGTTATCGATGGTCGAAGGCTTGCTGCAAGCGAGCGACGTCAATTTTGCCCATCGTCATCATGGCTTGCATCACGCGCGTGGCGTTGCCGGCATCCGGGTCGTTCAGCATGGTCACGAGTGCGCGCGGCACGATCTGCCAGGACAGCCCAAACTTGTCTTTCAGCCAACCGCACTGGCCAGTGCTGCCGCCTTCGGACAGGCGAGCCCATAGCGCGTCCACTTCAGGTTGATCTACGCAATCGACACTCAGGGAAACGGCCTCCGTGAACGGAAACTGCGGCCCACCGTTGAGCGCCTGCAATTCCTGCCCTTCAAGTTATCCCTCCAAAGATGAGAGCCGTCCTGTCAAACGGTGCGCCGCAGCGAATCGGCCTGGGCGAGCGCTTCCCGGATGGGCCGGATCGGTCGCACCTCGATGCTCCCGATGCGCGCTGGCGGGATCTTCGCGGCGAACTGAATCGCTTCGTCCCAGATCTCTCGCTTCGATCATGTAAAACCCGGAAAGCTGCTCCTTGGTCTCGGCGAATGGTCCGTCGGCGACGGCCATCTTGCCGTTCCTGACCCGCACCATGGTGGCGGTATTCACCGATTCGAGCGCCTCCGAGGCGATGGCGTGTGTGCGAGATTGCTTTGGCGCCACCGAACCGAAGAGATAAACATGAGTTCCGTGTGGTTGTGTTCCCGCAACGACGTCATTGCGAATGTGTCGGTGTTAATGGCCGCCGTGGGAGTGTGGCTCACCGATTCAGGGTGGCCCGACGTCTTGGTAGGCTTGGCGCAGGCGGTGCTCTTTGTGCGTTCTGCGCTGTTCGTGCTGCGCGGGTCCATGAGGGAGCTTCGAGCCGCCAGTGCATAAGAACACACGCGAGCAGACGTCGCGGCGCGGGTGGGGCACTGCCCGGAGAGATTGTCTTCACCGGGCACCGTTCCGTGAGATCGTGGCACTTGCCCGCCGGCGCGGCGCGCTCATACATACCGATCACCACGGAAGACGACGTCGCTCAGGCCGCCTGCGCGCGCAACGCTCACCGGTCTTGCGAGAAGAAGAGCTCCGTGAGTAGCCAGATTGCGGATCTTTCATCGCGGGTTCTCTCTTTCTGCCTGGATACGCACGGCTTCTGCTGGACGCATCGGTATAAGTTCCCACCCACCTTCCCGCACAAGGCCATGTTGGAATCTGAACTCGAGCATTTGGCCGGCGCGCCCACCACGTTGTCCGCCTGCGCGACCCCGGCGAACAGAGCCAAGCTTGCCGCGATGGCGGTCAAGGTATTGAATTGATGATTGGATTTCATAGCGTTTTTCCTCCGGCCGATGGAGACGACGGCGATGCATGCTTGGCCGTTTGAGCACGCCTGCCGTGTTGCAGCAGTTCCCATCCTCGCGATCCAAAGCGCAACTTGCACGCGCCCAGGTTTCGAAATCGCAACGCCAAGGCCCATGCCTTGGGTCCGTTACGGAAACGCAACGCCGTACTTGCGGTCATGAGGTTGGCATATACAATGCACATGGGCTGGGTACACCCGGCAGCGTCTTTCATAGCAACGGAAGACTCGCGCGGCTCGTGGGTGGAGGTGCTTGAGAACGTCGAGCCCTCCCGATGAACCATGGTCTTCGCTCGATGAACAAAGGAGTGGTTATGCAAAGAGATTCCAAGGCGGCTGAGCTGCTTGGACGTTTACAGAAGGATCTGGGCACCACCCGGCTGGTGGGCGAGATCAACAAGGGCGCTGGCGCCGTCCATCGCAAATACACGCGGTCTCACCTCCACTATTGGACGCAATTGAAGCGTCCTATCCCTCCCGACGTGGCCCTATGGATTCACCAGGAGGCGTTCATTCGTCTAACGCCCTGGGGCAGCTATGCCTTCCTGGGGCAGAAGGCCCCGTGTCTTGAGATCGTGCTGGACTCGCTGCGAAGGCCTGAGGCCAATCTCGATGCGGCGTTAGATCTAGTCTTGCGCTTGGAGAAAGCCGGGGACAACGTACCGGAGCGTCCCGTACCGCCGGATACCTGGCCGTCCGTTGCCGCGCTCATCGGTACGATCCTTCGCGTCAAGGGACGGGTACCGGATGCAAAGGACGCCTTCCAGCGCGCGGTGGAACTCGCCCGCGAGTGCGCCCCGGAATTGCTGCCCAGGTACGAAACCAACCTGCTGAACATTCGCCGTGAGGCTCACTTTCAGCAGCGCAATCGAAAGCTCATATCCGATGACGCTTACCGCGACTCCCTGAAGAACATCCTGGCAGAGCAAAAAGATGTTCTCGGAAAAGCAAAACTGGACGGCGATCGCACTCTGGCGCTCAAACATTGCATGCGCATCACAAGTTTGCTGGATGACCGGCGCGGGTTCGCCTATTTCCTTACGGAAGGGCGAAAGTGCAAGGGGTTCGGCTCGATCCCTGAAGAGCGAGACCGCGCGCTTGCCAGATTCATGAGCGCAGAGCATGACGAGGACGGGGACTTCGAGAACGCACGCGAGTATCGGTGCTTCATTGAGTTGTTAGCCAACGACTGAACCGAGAGGAATCAGAGTGGAAACCAACCAATACGCGCGCGCAAAGGAGTTTGTAATGAATAGAACACTGAATTCACTGGTCGCAGCCGTCTTAGCCTCGGCGCTGCAATGGGCACCCTCGCAGGTCATGGCGCAGGACGCGATGGCGTTGGAAATTACGCGCGCCCAAGGCCCGCTGATCCACGCTATAGCGGACCACGATATTTCGCGGCATGTGCAATTTCTAGGAGGCGATTACGGGGTCTAAGCTTCGCGGCTGAAGCCCGGTGCAACCCCCCAATCCGAGCCTGGATCCACCTACTACTCCACGCCTTCCTTCCGCTCCGCTCGCGTTCATTCTTCGTTTCGTCCGTATCTACCAGCTAGCGGTCGGCGTCATAGCGCTGCTCGAATGCGGGCAAGCGGCCTGTGCGATTTTGCTTCCCTACGC
>JBKKAO010000187.1:0-4128 GCA_046714645.1 Burkholderiales bacterium
AAACGGTGTCGAATTACTTCGACGCACTGGATCCGATCTTCTCCCTGATCAAGGAATGCGAGGACGGACGTGATGTCATGGCCCTACTGAACGGCCCGGTGTGCCATGCCGGGTTCAAGCGACTGAACTAGGGCCAAACGTGCGCGTGGCTTTTCGAGTCGACGCCTCCGCGCAGATCGGCACCGGTCACTTCATGCGGTGTCTGACGCTGGCGGATGCGCTGAAACGTCGAGGCGGACGTGTGCGATTCGTTTGCCGACACCTGCCTGAAAGCCTGCGAACTCTGCTGAAGCCAAGCAATCACGAGCTCGCGTTGCTGAATGGTTCTGTCGAGGCAGAGGCTCTCGACGAGCTCGCTCATGCCCATTTTCTCGGCAATAGTCAGCGAAGCGATGCTGCGGCTACCCTGCGGGCGCTTTCAGACTCAGCGTGGGATTGGATGATCGTGGATCACTACGGTCTCGATGCACGTTGGGAATCGACGTTGCGCGAAGCCGCGCGGCGGGTGATGGTGATCGACGACATTGCCGATCGAGTACACGACTGCGATGTGCTCCTCGACCAGAACCTATATCCGGATATGGATGCCCGGTACGTCGGCAAGGTGCCCGACGGATGCCAGGTGCTGCTTGGGCCTCACTATGCGCTGTTGCGGGATGAATTTCCGCAGTTGCGTGAGCGATCCAAGCCGAGATCGGGATCAGTCAGGCGAATCCTCGTGTTCCTGGGTGGCGTCGATCCCGAGAACCTCACGGCACGAGCAATCGAGGCAGTCAATGATCTAGGACTCACCAACCTGCTCGTCGATGTCGTCATCGGTGCGGATCACCCCCACCGCTTGGCGATCGAGGCTGCTTGCAAAACCTACCGCTACAGCTGCCACGTCCAAACGACACGCATGGCCGAGCTCATGTCATTGGCAGATGTGGCCGTAGGTGCCGGTGGATCCGCCAGCTGGGAGCGGTGCTGCCTGGGGCTGGCAACGGCTTCTGTAGCCTTCGCGGACAATCAGGTTGAAATCGCTGCCGCACTGGATCACGTTGGCGCGTGTGTGTTCGTCGGCAATCAACACGCTGCCACGCAACAGAAGATCGCAGCCGAGCTCGGCACCCTGATTGCCGATCAAGCTCGCGTGCACGCGATATCGAGAAAGGCCTTCTCGCTAGTTGATGGCCGTGGGTCAGAACGTGTGCGCGAGATCGTCTGCAGCAGATGAAAATCACCGTACTTTGCAGCGATCCCAATCATCCCGTGATGCCGCACGTCAGGCGGTGGCAGTCCGCCTTGGGCAATGAAGGGCACGAGGTTCATCTGTGCTACGACAGGGCGGAGGTGCCTGGCGGAGATATCCTGTTTCTGGTGTCATGCAGTCAGCTGATTCGCGAAACAGAGCGCAGGAAGTATCGCGCCGCCCTGGTCCTGCATGCGAGCGACCTGCCGAAGGGGCGAGGCTGGTCACCGCATGTGTGGGCCATAGTGAATGGCGAATCGGAGATCACGGTCTGTCTGCTCGCCGCGAGCGAGCCGGTCGACAGCGGTGCGGTCTGGCTGCGAAAGAAATTCGCACTTGCAGGACATGAAGTCCTGGCGGAGATCAATGACAAGCTGTTTCAGACGGAACTGGAGTTGATGTCCCAGGCTGTGGAGCAATTTGACCAGATCAAACCGGAGCCGCAGCCGGGCGACCCGGGCGCGTATCTGCCGAGGCGAACGCCTGAGCAGAGCCGTCTCGACCCGCACAAGACGATCGGAGAACAGTTTGATCTTCTACGGGTGGCCGATCCGGATCGATATCCGGCGTTCATCGATTTCCGGGGGAAGCGATACATCATCAGGATCGAAAAGGTAGCGAGTGATGAGCGGAACTAAAAAGGCGAGTGATGAGCGGAACTAAAAAGATTTCGATAGCGGATAGAGGTGTCGGGCGCGACCATTGCCCATTGATCGTCGCCGAGATGTCCGGCAACCATAACCAGTCGCTCGAGCGCGCGCTGGAGATCGTCGAGGCCGCGGCCAAGTCAGGTGCACATGCTCTCAAAATCCAGACCTACACCGCGGATACGATGACGATCGACCTCGACGAGAGGGAGTTTCATATCAGCGACCCAAAGAGCCTATGGGCGGGCACCTCGCTGTACAAGCTGTACGCTGAAGCGCACACCCCTTGGGAGTGGCACGAGCCTATCTTCGAACGGGCGCGTGCACTGGGAATGATCCCATTCAGCACCCCCTTCGACGACACGGCGGTGGACTTTCTCGAAAGCCTCCGAGTGCCGTGCTACAAGATTGCATCCTTCGAGAATACCGATTTGCCGCTGATCCGCCGGGTCGCGGCCACAGGCAAGCCCATGATCATTTCCACCGGCATGGCAACCGTCGCCGAGCTGGACGAAACCGTTCGCGCCGTGCGGAAAGCGGGGTGCAAGGATTTGGTACTGCTCAAGTGCACCAGCACATACCCTGCGACACCCGAGAACACCAATATTCTGACGATCCCGCACCTGCGCGACTTGTTCGATTGCGAAGTGGGTTTATCGGATCACACCATGGGTGTGGGCGTATCGGTGGCGAGCGTGGCGTTAGGCGCGACAGTGATCGAGAAGCACTTCACCTTGAACCGTGCGGATGGCGGAGTCGACAGCACCTTTTCCCTCGAACCAGCCGAACTGGCTCAACTGGTGGTGGAAACCGGGCGCGCCTGGCAGGCGCTCGGCACGGTGCGGTACGGCGCGACCCAAGCCGAAGAGAAGTCCATCCAGTTTCGTCGCTCGTTGTACGTGGTGCAGGACATCAAGGCGGGCGACGTCCTCACGCGGGAAAATGTACGGGCGATTCGGCCGGGGTTGGGATTGGCGCCGAAGTATCTGGACGTGCTCCTTGGCAAGCGGGTCGTCCGCGCTGTTAAGCGCGGCGAGCCATTGGCCTTGGATCTGATTGGCTGATGTCGGCAACTCCCAACCAGATACTCACGAGTCGCTTTCTCCTCAGGCCGCTCGATGTCGACGATGTCGACGATCGTTACGTTGGGTGGTTACGAGACCCGCAAGCACTGCAGTACATCAGCGCAGCGGCGTCGCAGCCGGACCTGGGGGCGCTTCGCCAATATGTCAAGGAACGCAGCGGCCGAGACGAAGTGGTCTTCCTTGGCATTTTCGACAGGGTTACCGGGTCGCATCTGGGAAACATCAAATACGAGCCGGTCGATTCGGATTTGGGCTACGCCATCATGGGATTGCTTGTCGGGGAACCTGACTGGCGGGGCAAGGGCGTAGCCGCGGAAGTGCTCGCGGCGACTGCGCAGTGGTTGCTTCAGCACCGAAACATCCGCCAGATTGTTCTTGGCGTGAGCCGTTTCAACATCCCGGCGATTCGCGCCTACCAGAAGATCGGCTTTGTCGAGGAATCGACCGCGTTCATTGCGTCTGTCTCACCGGAAAATCTGACAATGGTTTGGCGTTTGGACTCAGTCGGGTAGAGCTGGATCCTTTGATCGGAAAGTTGATCGCGCCACTCGTGGCCATGATGAAGAGGCGCCAGCGCAGCCGGCTGCGCCAGATCATGCGTGGTTACCGGGTGCTTAAGCAGTCAGGTCGCCTGGATCGAATCGCTGCGGTCAAGCGGGCGCTGACAGAAACACCCCTCAGCCTAAGCCAGAAATTCTCGCCCGTTGTCATGGGGCATGGGGCGGAGTCCGGCGAAATCATCGTGAGGCAATACCTGCTGACTCGCGTCGGGGGAATCAACCTCAATCGCGCCTTGCTGCTGGCTTCGGGCGCAAAGCAAGGGCGCGTGATCTTCTATTTGCCCAAGCAGTGGCGAGAGACCTTGGTGAGCCATGGCTTTGAAGTAGCCGAATCGAGATCCGCCGTACTGTGGCAACTCTATGTCTGGGCACATTGGATTCATGGTCTCGTGAGGATTGGAAAGATTGCAATCGCGGCAGTAGCTCGAAGAAGCACGGATCAAGAACCGAAGCGTCATGTCTACTTTGCAGACCTCGCGCCGGGCAACTTGCCCCAAGAGATCAATGGCAGCAAGAGTCATGATGTGATCTCGTGGTATTTGCAGTGGCCCGGTAAGACCAAAGAAATCGAAGCGGTCTATCACAGCGTAACTACTGCGTTGCCT
>JBKKAO010000188.1:0-2959 GCA_046714645.1 Burkholderiales bacterium
GGTGTGGGCATGGCTACTTGCTGCACGAATTCTTGTCCCCGCTCTCTAACCAAAGAGACGACGAATACGGCGGTAGCACGGCTCACCGGATGCGCTTTCCCTTGGAGGTATTCCAAGCCATTCGCGCCATCTGGCCCGCCGGTAAGCCCTGCGGTGTACGTCTCTCGGCCACGGATTGGGTGAATGGAGGCTGGACCGTGGAAGAGTCCGTGGTGTTCGCGCGCGAACTGAAAACCCTCGGTTGCGATTTTCTCGATGTCACCTCCGGGCAGTTGGATCCCCGGCAGCAGATCCCCCTCGCTCCTGGCTATAACGTTTCCCTTGCCGAGCATATCAAGCGCGAAGCGGGTATAGCGGGTATTCCAGTCATGGCCGTGGGGATGATCACCTCCGCGCGCCAGGCGGAGGACATCATCGCTGGCGATCGTGCCGATATGGTGGCCATTGCACGCGGCATGATGGACAACCCGCGATGGGCTTGGCACGCCGCGCGCGAGTTGGGTGCGCAGACCGCCTATGCGGGCAACTATCAACGCTGTCATCCCGCAGCCTGGAAGTGGGCGTGAAGATAGATGCGCAACAGGCTGAAGGTTGGATTGCCGCACAGTGGGACGAGTCCATCGTTCCCTGCTTGATCGAATACGTCCGCATTCCCTGCAAGTCACCCCATTTCGACGCGGACTGGCAATCTAATGGTCACCTAGACCGGGCTATCGCACTGGCCAAGCAATGGGGTGAACGGCAGGACATTCCGGGGCTGGCCATCGAGGTAATTCAACTCCCCGGCAGGACGCCGGTGCTTTGGTTCGAGACCCCCGGCGATTTGAGCCGAACCGTGTTGCTCTACGGTCATCTCGACAAGCAGCCGGAAATGGCGGGATGGCGCGACGGGTCGGGACCTTGGATTCCGGTGATGGAAGACGGAAAACTCTACGGCCGGGGTGGGGCCGACGATGGTTACGCCGTGTTCGCATCCCTCACTGCCCTTCGAGCACTACACACGCAAGCTGTCCCCCATGGGCGCTGCGTGGGCTTGATCGAGTGTTGCGAAGAAAGTGGCAGTTACGATTTGCCCTTCTATCTGGACGCCCTGAGCGCTCGCATCGGCAACGTTGACCTGGTCATCGGCTTGGATTCCGGATGCGGCAACTACGACCAGCTTTGGGTGACGACTTCGCTGCGCGGATTGGCGGCGGGTACTCTGAGCGTCGAAGTGCTAAGCGAAGGCGTCCACTCGGGCGACGCAAGCGGCATCGTGGCCTCTTCCTTTCGCATCGCGCGCCGCGTGCTTGATCGTCTGGATGATCCTCGAACCGGGGAAGTATTACCCAGGGAATTTCATTGGGCCGTTCCCGCCGAGAGAATGGCGCAAGCGAAATTGGCGGGTGAGGTGTTGGGCGATTCGATTGTGAAGAAATTTCCCTTCGTGCAGGGGATGCAGCCCATGACCCAGGACGCGCAGCGAGCGGTTTTAGCGCGTACCTGGGAACCCTAGCTTTCCAACGTCGGTGCGGACGGATTGCCCGCCATCAAGGACGCGGGCAATGTGCTGCGTCCCGGTACATCCCTCAAGCTTTCCTTGCGTCTTCCCCCTTTGGTGGATGGCGCTCAGGCGACGCGGGACATGAAGCGAATCCTGGAAGCCGATCCACCCTACGGGGCCCGTGTGAGCTTCGAGCCCGATCAAGGGGCAACGGGGTGGAATGCTCCGGCGACGGCGCCTTGGCTGCTGAGTGCAGTCAATTCGGCTTCTCAAACTTTCTATTCCAAACCCGCGGTCATGATGGGGGAGGGTGGCACCATTCCTTTCATGGCCATGCTCGGTAAGCAGTACCCACAGGCACAGTTTCTTATCACTGGTGTATTGGGGCCGCGTTCCAACGCCCATGGGCCCAATGAGTTCTTGCACATACCCTACGCAAAGAAGCTGACCGCCTGCGTTGCTCTCGTCCTCGCCGCCCATCACGCCGCCGCCACGGGTCTTTTCTAGCAAGTAGTGCCATAGCTTGACCTCGGCACGCTCAATGCTCGCCGTGAGAAGCAGTGCTCTTTGATGGCGCATAGGCGATACTAAGGACATGGGCTGGGTACTGGGATCCATGGGACGGCTGTTAGGGCAATATCTCAGCCAACCTGTCAAACAATATAAACCGCTGGCGACCTCATCGCCAACGGCCCTCGCCGCAGCCTTGCGTCCAGGAGACGTACTCCTTGTGGAAGGCAACACCCGAGTTAGCGCCGTCATTAAATATCTCACCCAATCCACATGGTCCCATGCCGCGCTCTACATAGGCGATGCGCTGAAGTCCGCCGGCAACGAATCCGATCCGCCGGTGTTGGTGGAAGCCGACATGCTGGAGGGCGTTTGCGCGATTCCCCTGAGCAAATATGCGAGCTTTCATACCCGCATTTGCCGGCCTGTGGAACTGACCGAGCAAGACACACAACGGGTCGTGGAGTATGCCTTGTCTCGTATTGGCCACACCTATGACATGAAGAACATGTTCGACCTCGCGCGCTATCTTTTTCCCACCCCTCCGTTGCCCAGGCGCTGGCGCCGGCGGGCGTTGGCGTTGGGCAGCGGCGAGCCGAGCAAGGCGATTTGCTCATCGCTCATCGCGCAGGCTTTCCACGCCGTGCGCTATCCCATCCTCCCGGATATCAAGCGGCGTAAGACCGATCCTCACGCCGCGGACCACAACCGAGACATCCTGTACATTCGGCACTACAGCCTCTACATGCCACGGGATTTCGACATCTCGCCCTACTTTCAAGTCGTAAAGCCGACCATAGAGACCGGATTCAACTATAAGGGGCTGACCTGGGAGGACACGCCGGTTGCGGACCAACACAGATTCCCCGACGAGGCGCCCTCACCGATTCCCGTTTTCGCGCGTGACGCGGGAGCGCGCGAATCCTCTGAGACCGGACTCGAGCCGCAAACCTAAGGCTTGCCGGC
>JBKKAO010000189.1:0-4563 GCA_046714645.1 Burkholderiales bacterium
TCCAGCAACTTGATGCCTTTGTGCGCCACCACGAGCAAGATCTCGTCGATCACCTTGCCTTGCAGTTCTTTCACCTCCGGTGTGCGGTAGATCTCCCCTGCGCGCAACCCGGTGATGGCGGTGAGCGCGTTGACCCCGCAGTTAAGGACAAACTTGGTCCAGATCTGCGCCATGGGATCGGTGATGACTTCGGCCGGAATCTCCGCCTTGTTGAGCATATCCGCCACGGTTTGTATGCGGGGCGTGATCTGGCCATCCAGTTCGCCGAACGAGGTCATAGCAGCGTTAGTGTAGACCACACGCCCAATTTCGGGATGGGCGCCGCTGTTCATGGTAACGCCCGCGGCAACGCGCTCCTTTCCCAACTGCGCCACCAGAATTTCGACATTGCCGATACCGTTTTGCAAGGTGAGGACGAAGCCATCAGGCTTGAGAACCTGAGCCGCCGTGCGCGCGGCTTCATGGGTCGCGTTGGTGTCGGTGAAGATGATGGCAAGATCGCCCGGCGACAAGCCTTCGATACTGGTGTGCGCGGGCACCCGCACCGTGTGGATACCGCGCACGCCGCCGACCTTGAGTCCTTGGCGCTGAATGAGCGCGATGTGATCTTCCCGGTTATCAATGAGCGTGACGTCGTAGCCCGCGCGAAACAATAGGCCGCCGTAGAAACCGCCCATGGCCCCTGAACCAATGACATAGATGCGCATTCGATGCTCCTTCGGAAGTGATCGGCTATTCGTGGATGAAGGCAGGTCGTGGATGAACGTAGGTTGCGAGTTTATGCGTAAAATTAGCCGAACTGTTCGTCCGCCCCGCTAAGCGCGTTCAGACTTAGGTTCATCTGGCCGCAGATCTTGAGCGCGACTTCCAGCGCCCGTCTGCCATCATTGCCGCTGACCAGCGGCTCGCTACCAGACCTTACGGAGTTTAGAAAGGATTCGATCTCCGCGAGCAATGGGTCTGCCTTTTCGAAACGCTGCTCTTCTTGTTGGATGCGTGGCATTGAATCGGCGGTTTCTCCCCCGGCTTTGCGCACGCTGCGCACATGGAAGTTCTCGCAGTCGATGGAAAGATAGCTGTCCGGCTGAAAGATGCGCAGCTTGCGCACCGATTGCTGGCTCACCCGGCTGGAGGACACGTTCGCCACGCAGCCGTTGGCGAACTCGATGCGTGCGGTAGCGATGTCCACCGCGGGCGTGAGGACCTTGAATCCGCTGGACCGCACCTCGGTCACGTCACTCTTCACGATGCTCAGGATCAAGTCGATGTCGTGGATCATCAAGTCGAGCACAACATTGACATCGATGCCTCGGGGTTTGAACACGGCGAGCCGTTCCGATTCGACGAATAGCGGCTGAAAGATTTGCTCGCGCACGGCTTGGATCGCCGGATTGAAGCGCTCCAAGTGCCCGACCTGAAATACCACGCCCTTTCGCTGAGCGAGCGCAACCAGTGTGCGCGCCTCCTCCAGAGTTCGGGTCACGGGTTTCTCGACCAAGATGTGCACGCCCGCGTCGATACAGGCCTTGGCGACGGCGTAGTGCGCATCCGTGGGCACGACGATGGAGGCCACATCGATCCGGCTCAACAATTCGCGATAGTCCGTATAGGCCTGGGTGCCGGTCTCGGTTGCGATTTGCCGGGCGCGCGCTTCGTCCACATCCACCACGCCGGCCAGCGAGCAGTTTGAAAGCTGAGCATACTTTTGTGCGTGAAACCTACCCAAGTAACCCGCGCCGATCACCGCGGCCCGAAAAGGATGAATCATGGTTATTCTTTCAAAATAAGTTGGCGGATGATAAAGCAGTTGTTCAGATACGCCAGGAAAAGAGTTCTGTCCGTAACACCACATGGGAGCATAATGACGCCGCCTCTGGGGAACCATGGCATTGTCATTCACTAGGAGGGTCTACGTGCCTACATCAAGCTCCCATGGCGATCAGCTTCGCCAAGAAGCCCAAGAGTCCATGAACGATATCGAGCGGATCCGCGAGCGAGTTCGTAACCTTACCTTGCGAGCGCTGCGCGAGCGAAAGTTCGACGCCAAGGAGTTCCGGGACGTGATGCGTGCGCTCACTCAAGGAATTAGCCTGGGCGCGGAAAAACACGGGGAGAATATCAAGGGCGCCCTGTCGGCGGCGTTCTCTGGTCTGGATGAAGCCTTTACGCGCGCCGCTCACGCTTCCAGCTTGGCAGTCAAAGAACTCGCTGCCCGAGGCAAGGAGTTCAGCGAGGGGGAACTCAAGCAAGGCTTGACGCAAATGCGCCGGATGGAATCTGATTTCACCGACACCTGGAGTGAGGTGGCTCGGTCCGCATCCGGAGCGGTAAAAACAGAGATGCAAGACCTGATTACTCATGTCCAGCGCACCGGCACCGACACCAGCCGCGTGGTCGGGGCGACCGTGCGCGAGTTTACCCATCGCATGGGCAACACTTGGATGAGCGCGCAATCCAGCGGGTTGGAAACCGCCAGGGCGCTGGGAGAGCGCTTCACTCACGCAGCCGAAGGTTTCTTCGCCGCCATGTCGGTAACGCTAAAGCGAGACGACCCACGTAAACCAAAGTGAGAGAGCGGTTCAAGGTCCTCCTGCGCTCAAGACATCTCCACTGATCAATGAGTGACCTGGACAGCCCTTACACTTCCGCGTTCTCCGCCACCGCGCGCACGGCACTGACGGAACATTACGACACAGGCGCCAACCTGTACAAATTCTGGGGCAGCCCCAGTTCGGTTTTATCCGCCCTATGTTTGGGTTGGGGGCGCTCGGCGCATCCAGGGCATTTGAGCTACGCTTGGGACCTGGACTCGGCGCACAGCTTGGATGCGGGCATTCGCGCCACCACCCAACAAGCGGTGTCTCGCATGGGGCTGGAAGCGAAGCCCTCGCCGCGAATCTTCGAGGCGGGTTGCGGCATCGGTGGATGCACTTTGGAGGTGGCCGCCCTGTTTCCCCAAGGTCACGTAACCGGGCTCGCCATCGTGCATAGCCAGCTCGAGATCGCGCGCGAACGCGCCCGCGCGCAGAAAATCGAGAACGTGGAATTCGTCTGCGGGAATTATTTGAAGACGCCTTTTCCCGGCAGGTACTTCGATGCGATCTTTGCCATGGAGTGCATCGTGCACACCCCCTTGGAAGAGCGGCCTGCGTTGTTGCGTGAGTGGGGGCGCATCTTGAAGCCGGGCGGGCGCATCGTGATCTTTGATGGGTTTTCCCTGCGCGATCCGGCCAACGATGGCGAGCGGCAGACCATCCTCGATGTCATGAAAGGGTGGACGCTACCCTATCCGCCTCGGCCGGCGGTGTTCAAGTCTCAAGCCGAAGAGAGCGGACTGCACGTCGTGGAGCAGACCGATACCACGGCCCACGTGTACGAGTCCGCGCGTCGCATCGCCGCTATCGCCACCTGGGTGTTGAAGCCGCTTTCGTGGTTGGCACGCGTGCCCCTGCTGGGCGCGATGGCAAGACCCTTGGGTTTCGAGTCGGCGCGTCACGCTGCCCTCTTCGTGCGCGCCTGCCGTGCCCAGCAACGAGTCTTCGAGCAAAATCTAGGCGCCTATTACGTGCATGTGTTCGAGCGCCCTTGATGCCATAGCATCGGATTCCTGGGTTCCATGACTTACGACTACATCATTATCGGCGCTGGCTCGGCGGGGTGCGTGCTCGCGAATCGTTTGACGGCAAACGGCCGCTACAACGTCTTGTTGCTCGAGGCCGGTCCGCGCGATACCAATCCATGGATCCACATTCCATTGGGCTACGGGAAACTCTTCGCGACTCCCAGTGTGAATTGGATGTATCAGTCCGAACCCGAAGCGCAGTTGAAGGGCCGCAGAGTCTTCACCCCGCGCGGCAAGGTATTAGGAGGGTCGAGTTCCATCAACGGCCTCGTCCACGTCCGCGGGCAGCGCGAGGACTTCGATGAGTGGGCGCGGCTCGGTAACGCGAGCTGGAGCTATGAGGACGTGCTTCCCTACTTTCGCCGTTCGGAGGACTACCAGCACGGAGAGAGCGTGTACCACGGATCCGGTGGTCCGCTCACTGTGAGCGATCTTCCCGACAAGCACCCGATTTGTGACGCTTTCATCGCGGCGGCGGGCGAGACCGGTATTCCACGCAACGACGATTTCAATGGCGAACACCAAGAGGGCGCGGGCTATTACCATTCGACGGCGCGCAAGGGCAGGCGTGCGAGCAGCGCCGTGGCCTACTTGCGTCCGGCGCGTAAACGCTCAAATTTGCATGTGGTGACCGGCGCGCTCGCCACCCGCATTCGCTTCGAGGGGCGGCGGGCGGTTGGTGTTGACTATCAGGTGGGGGATCGCACTCAGCGCGTAAACGCCCATCGCGAAATAGTGCTCTGCGGCGGCTCGGTCAATTCGCCACAGTTGCTGCAACTCTCCGGAGTGGGGCCGCGAGCCTTGCTAGAAAAGCACGGTATTCCCGTCGTGCTCGATGCTCCGGGTGCCGGTGAAGGCCTGCAAGATCATTTCTATGTTCGCACGGTGTGGAAGTGCGCGCAGCCCATCACCTTCAACGACGACATGGCGAGCCCTATGGG
>JBKKAO010000190.1:0-2891 GCA_046714645.1 Burkholderiales bacterium
GGGCAGTGCGTGCAACTTCAGTTGCCCGGCGAACTCCTTTGCCGACGCGGACGCAGGCGATACCTTGAGTTACAGCGCGACGCTCGACAATGGTTCGACGCTGCCCAGTTGGCTGAGCTTCGATGCGCTCACCCGCACCTTCTCAGGCACACCAACGAATGCCGAGGCGGGTACCTTGAATATCAAGATCATCGCCTCAGACGGAACCGCGAGCGCATCGGGCAGCTTTGCACTCACCGTAAATGCCGCTAACCCGAGCGAACCCGATCCTGTAAATGTGATGACCGGCACCAACCGGAATGACACGTTCAAGGGCGGCAATGGTGCCGACGCGATTCACGGGCTGAAAGGTAACGATAGGCTCTTCGGCAAAGACGGAAATGACTTTCTTTGGGGTGATTCTGGAAATGACAGCCTCTATGGAAACTCCGGCGACGATACCCTAGACGGCGGCAAGGGTCATGACTACCTAAGCGGCGGCTTGGGCAACGATACCCTTCAGGGCGGAAAGGGAGCAGACACGCTATCCGGCGGGAAAGGCTCGGACCATGTGAATGGCGGCGCCGGCCAAGACACACTGTTTGGTGGGCAGGGAGCGGATTACTTCGTGTTCGATCATTTCGGAAAAGATAACGCCGACAATGTTGCGGACTTCAATGCGCGCGTGGACGATATACAGTTGATGCAGTCCGTCTTCACCGCCCTAACAACGGCCGGCGTTCTGTCTTCGGCAAATTTCCTCGCCGCGGCCGGTGCAAGCGCGCATACGACTGCCCAGCAGGTTTTGTTCGATACGCGAAACGGAAAGCTCTACTACGATGCCGATGGCAGCGGTTCGGGGAAGGCGCAATTGATCGCCCGGCTGGAGGATGTGCACTCACTTTCCGCGAGTGATATTCTCATCGTCTAGCCAAGAATACATTCATGGCATTCGAGACTATTCAATTCGCTCTCACCGATGGTGTTGCTCGCCTGACGCTGAATCGTCCGGAGAAACTCAACGCCTTTACGGCACGGATGCACGAGGAGCTTCGCTCGGCGCTGACAGATATCGACTCGAACGCGTCGGTTCGTGTACTGCTGATCAGCGGCGCGGGGCGTGGATTCTGTGCGGGTCAGGATCTGAGCGAACGCGCCATGGCGGGGTCCGCGCAGAATTTTGATCTAGGCTCCACGCTCGAACAGAACTACAACCCGCTTCTGCGGCGGCTGCGCAAGCTTCCCTATCCAGTGGTTTGCGCGGTCAATGGCGTGGCGGCCGGCACCGGACGCAATTTCGCATTGGCTTGCGACATCGTGATCGCGGCGAAGTCCGCGAGTTTCACCGAGATCTTCAGTCGCATCGGACTCATTCCCGATGCGGGGGAAACCTACGTCTTGCCACGCCTGATTGGCATGGCACGAGCCATGGCGCTTAGCATTCTCGCGGATCCCGTTAGCGCGGAGCAAGCCGAAGCTTGGGGCCTGATCTGGAAATGCGTTCCGGATGAGAAACTTCACGAGGAAGCCGAGTTACTTGCCAAACGTCTAGCGGCCGCACCCACCAAAGCGCTAGGCTTGATAAAAAAGGCGATTTACGCCTCGCCGCAGAACACTTTCGACACGCAACTCAGCCTCGAAGCAAATCTACAAAGAGAGGCGGGACTAAGCGAGGACTTCAAGGAGGGCGTGAGTGCGTTTCTGGAAAAGCGCGCGGCGCGCTTTATCGGGCACTAGCCGTTCAACTACCGAGACCGATCCGGCGAACCCGGATAATCACGTCCATACCCTCGGTCACCATATCTTCGGGAAGACGTGGCAACCCGGTAATCGTGACCGAGCTGGCATCAATATCGGTCAATTGGCCGCTTTCCACTTCGTACAGGTGATAGTGCGGTCCGGCGTTCGGGTCATAAAACACCCGGCTGGGATCCACGATGACTTCCCGCACGATCTTGTTTACAACGAATAACTTGAGCGTGTTGTAGACCGTCGCCCGCGAAGTCTCCGGATGGCGCTCATTGACCAGGGCCATGACCTGATCGGCTGAAAGATGCTCTTGGCGGCCAAAGAGCACCGCGGCAATCTCCACCCGCTGATGGGTCGGCGTGATGGCATGCTCGCGCAGCATCTCCACCAACGAGTCCCTGCTATATATCGGTCTGTCCATGGGCTGGGATTATAGAAGACCGTGTTGGGCTGTGCTAACTCGCGATCTCACCCCCTGAAGTTCCGTCATCTCATGCCGATAGTCCCCGAGCGCCCCCGAGAGTCAGAACCGCAACCGCAACAACCCTAGATCACCGGTTCTCAGCTCCAGGAGGGCGAAAAAACCGTTCATTCGCACCCGCAAGCCGCTTGTCGGCTGATTTTGCGGGCGCCCCGCGAGCCTCGTTAGCATTCAACTCGAAGATCAAGTAAGGACCCTCTATGAAACTCTCACGCGGCTTCACCCTCATCGAAATGATGATCACAGTGGCCATCATCGCCATTCTGAGCGCCATCGCACTTCCGAGCTATCAAGACTATGTAACGCGGGGCCGCTTCAGCGAAGCACATGGCACCTTGGCTTCTCAAGGTGTAAGGATGGAACAATTCTTCCAGGACAACCGAACCTATGTTGGCGCCTGCACGGCAGGTTCGGTCGCGCCGCCCATGACCAATACGACTCACTACACGTTTAGTTGCAGCGGCCTTGCCGCCACGGCATTCACGTTAACTGCGACCGGAACGGACGGCTTTAGGTTCACCCTGGATCAAAACCAGAACCGCGCCACCACCGCGGCAAAAACCGGTTGGACTACCAACGCAACCTGTTGGGTTCGCAAGAAGGATGGTTCATGCTAACGCACCGGCATTCCGCCCGCGGCTTCACCCTAGTGGAACTGATGATCGGTCTCGCGGTGATGGGC
>JBKKAO010000191.1:0-13408 GCA_046714645.1 Burkholderiales bacterium
GTGTAACGGTGGCTGCGCGCACTTGCATGGTTGCCGATGCGCTGACTAAGGTGGCCGCCTTGGCGGGGTCGTCCGCCGAACCAGTCCTGGCGAGATTCGGCGCGCAAGCGCGCTGGGATGCGGGGGAGTCCGAGACTTTCCGTGGCCAAACGCTTTTTTAAGATTCAACGATTCAGCCCCTACACCCAAGCCGGCGGAGCCGGAACCAAACAGGGTGACGGTTGTGCCGGAAATAGATTCATGTTACGAACAAGGGGAGAACCCCTTGTTTATCCCCCAGAAAGGAACAAGGGGTGGCCCCCTTGTTGATCCCCCAGAGAGAGTGTCGTTCGGTCAAAATCTTCTCCAATTCCGTCAACAGTTGAGTGATAAGAGACTAAGGCGAGAATTGCCTGACGGATTGAGCGAAAGCGCGTAAGCGTTGCTCGTTGTTTTCTCGCCCATAGCGGATCGCCATGTAGTGCCCGGTGATGGTTTGTACTGGAACCCGCCATGTGCCATTGGCGGCGATGACGCGTTCGGCGAAGTCCAAGGGCCCTTCGCCTTTTCTTGGTTTAAGCCCTACACGACCAATTTTTCCGAGGAAGCGGCGATAAATTCTCGGTGCCGCCGGTCCGCGCCGGAAGTGAATATCTTTCAGTAAGGACAGCGCGAGTATTCCCGTGGCGCTGGCTGCCAACACCATCAGCAGCAAGGTGAGTTTCTGCCAGTTGACGCGCGGCATCCCCACCATGGACAACAGCTGCGTTTGGCGCTCCTTGGTGTATCCCAGTATCCACTGGTTCCATCCGTTCGCCGCGGCGTCCAGAGTGTAGCGAAAGTGCCTGATCCAACTGGCGTTGACGCGCATGGCCAGTGGCACGGGCTCCCCGGCGGACACCGCCGCCGCCAACCCGATCTCTATGCGCGCCGGCGACACCGCGGAAGTAGGATCGACGCGCTGCCATCCCTTTCCGGGCAACCACACTTCCGCCCATGCGTGGGCTTCGGATTGCCGCACGATGAGATAGTTGCCGATAGGATTGACTTCTCCGCCCAGGTAGCCGGTCACCACGCGCGCGGGAAGTCCCGCCGCACGCATGAGAAAAACGAAACTCGATGCATAGTGCTCGCAGAAACCCCGGCGCGTGCCAAACAGGAATTCATCCACGGGCTCCGCGCCGAGTAGCGGCGGTACAAGCGTGTAGAAAAAACGCTGGGTGCGAAACAGATTCAAGGCTTTACCGACCAATTCCTCGGGTGATTTGGACTCTCGCAAAAAGGCTGCGGCCAGTTGCCGCGCTCGCATGTTGCCATCCGGTGGCAGGCGCAGCGCCCGGTTCAAGGTCATCTCGGATTCTTGCGCGCTCAGCACATAGCTCAAGTCGGATTCCATTTCGTAACGCTGGCGGTGGCGTAGCGGCTGGCGGCTTAACAACTGGTAGTCCGCCGTGAGCAAGGCGTCGATGGGGACTCGTGTCGGCAGATCGATGGCGAAGAGCCATCGCGTTTGATGGGGTTCGAGCGTCACGTGGTAGCGCACGCGATTCGACAAAGCCAGATGACTGGGCCGTTCCAGCAAAGGCATCCTCGCCATGCGCCAGGTGCGCCCGTCGAAATCCCACAGCACAGGACCACGCCAATACAAGGTGGAGGGTTTGGGCAGGCTGGATTCGAACTGCACCCGAAAGGCCACCTCATCGGAGAGACTCAACGCGCTCAAGCTTCCCGGCGACATTTCCTCCGACAGCCCGCTGATACCCGAGGGCGCGGACTGCGGCCACCCGAACAATGGGCCTTGCACGCGGGGAAACAAGAAGAACAGCACCAGCATGAGGGGAACGCCTTGCAAGATCAAGCGCAAGGCCAGGCGCAAGGAATGGTTCGGTGAAAACGGTCTATCGCGGCGTTGCAAGGTAATGAGGAGCGCGGTGAGGCATAGCATCAGCAGCAGCATGTAAGCCGCGAGCGCGATGCTTTGCGAATACAGAAAGTTGGTGACGATAAGAAAGTAGCTCAGATTGATAATCACCAACCCGTCCCGGGGATGGCGAAGTTCCAGCGCCTTCAACGCTGCCATTAGCAACAGCATGGAGACCGCGGCGTCCCGCCCGAAACGCGTGTTGAAGTCGAACACAATGCCGGTACACACCAACACCACCAGAAAGAACCGCAGCCAACGCCCTGGGAGCGGCCAGTTGCGCCACACAGCCACCAAGCGGTAGGCCATAAAGGCGAATGCCGCGGCAACCGCCCAGAGCGAGATGCGAGGGACATGCGGCGCGCTCACCGCGCCCAAGATGACGAGCAAGACCGTCACTTTCCGGGTGCTAAGCGTGGACGCTTGGGGTTTCACTGCGCTTCAAACAACGCTAAGGCCCGAAGGCAGGCGGCGTCGTGGGCGGACCCGTTGCCCATGGGAATACGAGTGCCAGGCAATTCCAGCCCGTAGGGCACGCCTAGGCTGGAGGCTTCCAAACTCCAACGGCATAGACGCGCAAGCCGTCCTTCGGGTCCAAGTCGGGCTCCCGTGTCGGTCCATCGCAATCGCAATTCGGACAGTTTTCCGCCGGTGAATTGCTTGCTCAGCAGAGGGTGTCCGTGAGCCAAGGCCTTCCAGGCGATGTGCTTCAAGGAGTCGCCACGTTGATAGCGCCGCAATCCAGCGAAATCCTCTTGGCCGCGTTCTCGAAGCTGTCCCTCCATCCCCGTCGCTGCGTCCTGCGGTGGCGGCGGCCCGGCTAGTTCCGGCCTCGGGTAAACGAGGATCTCGGTGCCCAAGTGAGCGTAACCCCAGGCGCGGATCAACCCCAAGGGATAAGCCGAGGTAATCTTCCATCGCGCGAATCGCAGCACCCCTCTACGATCGGTGTGAACCGGCACGTTCACGGCGGTTTCGCCGAGGGGTTCGATGTCTACCGTAGTAGACGCTCGCTGCTCCAATAGAAGTTCCACGCTGTAGCGATACACTGCGCTAGGATTGTCGACGAGCACACATAGCATCCCAGGATCGCCCGCGAACACCGCTTCGGTCTTCCCCGGACGCAGGGACAGGCCGGCCAAGCTGCGATAGGTGTGAAGCAAGGACGCGATACCCACACCGCCCAGCAAGAACACGAGCACGAACCCCAGGCTTAGGTTGTAGTTGATGGATCCCACCAGCATGACCATGAGCGTGCTCCCGAACAATAGTCCAGCACGGGTAGGCAGGATGTAGATGCGCCGTTGCGTAAGGCGAACCGGAGGAAGTTCCTCCTCGTGACGGCGGTTCAACCATCGAATGAAGTAGCCACGAAGCGCGCTAGCCATTCGGCGGGCTCTAAGGGATGGGTACGTCGGCGAGAATCTTCTGAACGAATGCGTCCGTGGAGCCGGGGAGTGCTCCATGGGTGCCTTGGAGGCGGTGTCCGATAACGGGGGCCAGTACGCTTTGAAGATCCTCTGGAACCACGTAGGTACGCCCATTCAGGAACGACAGCGCGCGCGCGGCATGGAGCAAAAATACCCCGCAGCGAGGACTCAAGCCGTGGGTGAGTCCAGGATGAGAACGCGTGTGTCCGAGAAGGGCTTGAACGTAGTCCAGCAAAGCCTCGGACACGTGCATGCCGCGCACCGCACGCTGTAGCCGCGATAACTGGTCGACATTCATCAATGGAGACAGGCGCAAGAGCATATCCCTTCGGTCATCGCCCGCCAGTAGGGCACGCTCCGCTCGTAAATCGGGATAACCCAGATGGATACGCATGAGGAAACGATCCAACTGTGATTCAGGTAATGGATAGGTGCCCACCTGCGTCGAGGGATTTTGCGTGGCGATCACGAAGAAAGGGTCAGGCAGCGCCCGGGTGTTGCCGTCTAACGTGACTTGGCGCTCCTCCATGGCCTCCAGCAATGCGCTTTGCGCCTTGGGGGTAGCGCGATTTACCTCGTCGGCCAGAACCAGATGGGAGAAAATGGGGCCGGCATGAAAGCGAAAGCTGGAGGTGTCGCGATCGAAGACCGATGTTCCCAGAATATCCGCCGGGAGCAAGTCACTGGTGAACTGAATGCGTTGGTAGGACAAGCCCAAGGAGCGCGCAAGGGCATGGGCCAGAGTTGTTTTCCCCACGCCCGGCAGGTCTTCAATGAGCAGATGTCCTCGCGCCAGTAAACAAGCGAGCGTGAGTTTGACAGCCGGCTCTTTCCCTAGCACGATCCCGTTGACCTGCGTCGTTACGCGATGCAGCGCATCGACCGCGTCTTGAAAATCTTGGTCCGGTGGCGCGGCTTGCGCTTGCGCAGCGGCGGGCGTCTTGACGCTACTTAGAAAGCTCTTTAGGAGATTGTCGCGGTGCATTGGGCAAGACTGGGAAATCTGGCGCTAGAGAAAGCCGGCTTGTGCAGGAAGCGTACTAAATTCGATCAACAGACTTTGGTCAGATTACCAAGATTAAGGCCACACCAGCATGGGAACCGCCTTTAAGACCGCTTTCATCACGCACTCCGAATGCGATCTCCATGAAATGGGATCCGGTCACCCAGAGTGCCCCGAGAGGCTCCAAGCCATCGGCGACCAGCTAATTGCCAGTGGCGTGTTGCCTTACATGACGGAGTACGAAGCCCCCTTGGCCAGCAACGAGGCGATCCGCCGGGTGCATGACGAGCGCTACCTGCGCGCCCTTGAACAGTCGGTTCCTCAGGATGGGCACGTGCATCTGGATCCGGATACGGCGATGAATCGCCATAGCCTGCGCGCGGCCCAGCGGGCGGCGGGGGCGGTGGAGATGGCGACTGATCTGGTGTTGAGCGCGCAGGTAGAGCGCGCGTTCTGCGCGGTCCGTCCGCCGGGCCATCACGCGGAACGCTCGCGCGCCATGGGTTTTTGCTTCCTTAACAACGTGGCGGTGGGCGCGGCCCATGCGCTCGATCATCATGGCTTGGCGCGCGTGGCCGTGGTGGATTTCGATGTCCATCACGGCAACGGCACGGAGAAAATATTTGAGAATGATCCCCGCGTGTTGATGGTCTCGACCTTCCAACATCCCTTCTATCCCTACAGCGGAATCGACGGGCGTTCGCCACGCATGGTCAACATTCCGCTCCCCGCGCGTAGCGACGGGAGGCAGTTTCGCGCGGCGGTGGAAATCCATTGGCTACCCGCGCTGGAGTCCTTCGCGCCCGAATGCCTATTTGTTTCCGCCGGTTTCGATGCGCACGCAGAGGACGACATGGCCTCCCTCGGTCTTGTCGAGGCGGATTACGCCTGGGTGACAGATAGGCTGGTTGAGGTGGCGAAACGTCACTGCAAGGGCCGTATTGTTTCGGTCCTGGAAGGGGGCTATGCCTTGTCAGCCTTGGGGCGCAGCGCGGTGGCGCACATTAAGGCGTTGGCTGAGATCTAGGCTTCAATAAAGATGGCCGCGGCCACTTTGCGCGCCTCGGACAGCAAGATGTTGTAGGTACGGCAAGCGGCGGGGGTATCCATAACCTCGAGCCCAATGCCTTTTTGCCGAAAACTCACGCTGATGGAGGGATGAGGGAAACGCAGTTTCTTGCCCGTTCCGAGCAACAGGATCTCCACGGGCAGATCCATCAACTCCACGAAAACGCTCTGGTCTAGCTTTCCAGGTGACCAAGCGCGTATTTGATCGGGTAGCACCACCACACTGTGCGCATAGTGCTGGCCGTTGATCATGACGTGGCCTTCGCCATAACCGCTGAAGGCGTTCTGGCCCGTGAAGCTTGAAAGGTGAAGTTTCAAAGGTAAAAACCGCTGTAAAGGTTTGAGGTAAAGAGCTTTTCCGGTAGCATTATAGGCGTCGCAGCAAGGTCAGCTGCATATCTAAGTAAGATTTTTGGGATCGAGCATTCATGGAGCAGTTTCCCCGCATCAGGCGTCTTCCGCCTTACGTCTTCAACATTACCGCAGAGCTGAAAGCCGCGGCACGTAAGCGAGGCGAGGACATCATCGACTTCGGCATGGGTAACCCGGACCAGCCCACGCCGCCGCACATCGTGGCCAAGTTGATCGAGTCCGCACAACGGCCCGATACGCACCGGTACTCCGTTTCCAAGGGCGTGATCCGCTTACGTAAAGCCATCTGCTATTGGTACCGCCAGCGCTTCGGTGTGGATCTGGACCCGGACACCGAGGCCATGGCCACCATCGGCTCCAAGGAAGGGCTAGCGCACCTAGCGCTGGCGACTCTCGATGCGGGGGACACGGTGCTGGTCCCCAATCCCAGCTACCCGATCCACATCTACGGGCCCGTGATCGCAGGCGCGGATATTCGCCACGTGCCCATGACACCCGGCGTGGATTTCTTCACCGAATTGCAGAAGGCCATTCATGAGAGCTATCCCAAGCCGAAGTTGCTGATTCTCAATTTTCCAAGCAATCCCACGGCGCAATGCGTGGAGTTGTCGTTCTTCGAGAAAATCGTCGCCTTGGCTAAAGAGCATGGCATTTACGTTGTCCACGATCTAGCCTATGCCGACATCGTGTTCGACGGATACGTCGCGCCTTCGATAATGCAAGTGCCCGGCGCCAAGGACGTGGCGGTGGAGTTCTTTACCCTGTCGAAGAGCTACAACATGGCGGGCTGGCGCGTGGGTTTCATGGTGGGTAACCGCGACTTGGTCGCGGCCCTCGCCCGCATCAAGAGCTATCACGACTATGGTACCTTCACGCCGATCCAGGTGGCCTCCATCGTGGCGCTGGAAGGCCCTCAAGATTGCGTCGAGCAAGTACGCAGCACCTATCAGAAGCGCCGCGACGTGCTCTGCCAAGGGCTGCATGCGGCAGGATGGAACGTGGATATACCCAAGGCCTCCATGTATGTGTGGGCGCGCATTCCCGGCGCTTATAGCGAACTGAAATCCTTGGAGTTCTCCAAGCGGTTGTTGAACGATGCAAGAGTGGCGGTGGCACCCGGTATTGGCTTTGGCCAATATGGCGATGACTACGTGCGCTTCGCCATGATCGAGAACGAGGCGCGCACCCGGCAAGCCATTCGAGGCATCAAGGACATGTTCCGCAAGGATGGTTTGTTGTCCTCAACGAGCCGGGCTGGGGTCGTGGAGTGGGTGACCAAGTGAAGCCCATTCAAGTTGGACTGTTGGGCATCGGCACCGTGGGCTCCGGCACCTTCAAGGTGCTAGAGCGAAACCGAGAAGAAATCTCCCGTCGCGCGGGGCGCGACATCATCATCACCATGGTGGCGGACCTGGATGTGGAGCGGGCCGAGCGCATCGTGCGCGGGCGCGCCATCGTCACCCACAACGCGCAGGACATCATCGCTAACCCCGAGATCGATATCGTTATCGAGTTGATCGGCGGCTACACGGTGGCCAAGGAACTCGTGCTCAAAGCCATCGCCGCGGGCAAGCACGTGGTCACCGCCAACAAGGCTTTGCTGGCGACCCACGGCAACGAGATCTTCGCCGCCGCCAGCAAACAAGGGGTGACGGTGACCTTCGAAGCCGCGGTCGCGGGCGGTATCCCCATCATCAAAGCCTTGCGCGAGGGATTGACCGCAAACCGCATCGCATGGATCGCCGGCATCATCAACGGCACTTCCAACTTCATTCTGTCGGAGATGCGCAGCAAGGGTCTGGCCTTTGCCGATGTGCTGAAGGAAGCGCAACGCTTGGGTTACGCGGAAGCCGATCCCACCTTCGACATCGAAGGTATCGACGCGGCCCACAAGCTCACCATCATGAGTGCTATCGCCTTTGGCATTCCCATGAATTTCAAGGAAGCCTATACCGAAGGCATTTCCAAGCTGGAGCAAGACGATATTCGTTACGCCGAACAACTCGGGTACCGCATCAAATTGCTCGGCATCACACGGCGCACCCCGAAAGGGATCGAACTACGTGTACACCCGACCTTGATTCCGCGGCATCGCTTGATCGCGAACGTGGAAGGGGTGATGAACGCGGTGGTGGTGAAGGGCGATGCCGTGGGGGAAACCCTGTACTACGGGGCCGGTGCCGGATCTGAACCCACTGCTTCGGCGATCGTGGCCGACTTGGTCGACGTCACGCGCCTGCTCAGCGCCGATCCCGGGCATCGTGTGCCCCATCTCGCCTTTCAGGCTGACCGCTTGGCGGATACTCCCATCCTGCCCATCGGCGAAGTGGAGACTTGCTATTACCTGCGCATACGGGTAAAGGACCAGCCCGGTGTGTTGGCCGACGTCACGCGAATTTTCGCCGATCAGCAAATCTCCATCGATGCCATGGTGCAAAAGGAAGCACAGGCCGGCGAGGATCAAGTGGACATCATCTTCCTCACCCACCTGGCCATCGAGAAAAACGTGCGCGCGGCCCTGGCGGCCATCGAGGCGCTGCCGGTCGTGTTACGCAAAATTACGCTCATTCGGCAAGAAGATCTGGACTGAATGGCGATGCGATACCTCAGTACCCGCGGCGGCATGCCGCTCAAACCATTTTGCGACATCCTGCTGGAAGGACTGGGCCCCGATGGCGGATTGGTCATGCCAGAGCGCTACCCGCATCTGGATCACGACGCGCTCCTTCGCCTGCGTACATTGCCCTATGCGGAGTTAGCCTTCGAGCTCATGCGGCTCTACATCGACGATATTCCAGAGGACGACCTGCGGGCGTTGCTCAGGCGGACCTATACGAAAGAAGTCTTCCGTTCCTCGGATATCACGCCCGTCACGATCCTAGAACCAGGTCTGCATTTACTTGGTCTGTCCAACGGACCCACGCTGGCCTTCAAGGATATTGCGATGCAGTTTCTCGGGCATCTGTTCGAGTATGTGCTGGGCAAGAGCGGGAGCGAAATCAATATTTTGGGCGCCACCTCGGGAGACACCGGGTCGGCGGCGGAATATGCATTGCGCGGCAAACGCGGGGTGCGGGTGTTCATGCTCTCACCCTACGGCAAGATGAGTTCGTTTCAGACGGCGCAGATGTATTCGCTGCAAGACCCCAACATTTTCAACATCGCCATCCGTGGAGTGTTCGATGAATGCCAGGACGTCGTCAAGGCGGTGAGCAACGACGCGGAGTTCAAATGGCGCTACAAAATCGGAGCGGTCAACTCTATCAACTGGGCGCGCATCGTGGCTCAGGTGGTTTACTACTTCAAAGCTTATTTCGCTGCGGCGAAGAAGGTGGGCGAGCCCGTTTCCGTTTGTGTTCCCTCGGGTAACTTCGGCAATATCTTCGCGGGTCATATCGCGCGCCAGATGGGGTTGCCCATTCACAAGTTAATACTCGCCACCAACGAGAACAACGTGTTGGAGGAGTTTTTCAAGTCCGGTCATTATCGGGTACGCAAGGCAACGGAGGTGGTGCAGACCTCCAGCCCTTCCATGGATATTTCCAAAGCTTCCAACTTCGAGCGCTTCGTCTACGATTTGGTGGGACAGCGCCCGCAACTCGTGAAGGACCTGTGGCGCAAGGTGGAGGGTGAAGGCGGTTTCGATCTGGCGAACACCGCTTATGCCGGAGAACTGGCGAAGTATGGTTTTGCATCAGGCAGCAGTACACACACTGATCGCGTTGAAACTATTCGGCGTGTATACAAGGATTACGGGGTGATGATCGATACGCATACCGCTGACGGCGTGAAGGTGGCCATGGAGCTTCGTGAGCCCGGTGTTCCGGTGGTGTGTCTCGAAACCGCGCTTCCAGCGAAATTCGCGGCCACTATTCGAGAGGCTCTGGGCCGCGATCCTGATGTGCCACCCGGCTACGAAGGGATGGATAGGCTTGCGCAGCGTGTGGAAGTGATGGACGTGAACACGCAGGCCGTTAAAGATTTCATCACCTCCCATTGCGTCCAGTGAGTACGCCGGGATTCGACGACGCCAGGGAGTTTTGGGATAAGCGTTATGCCGCGCCTGAGTACATCTTTGGCGTCGAGCCGAATGCTTTCCTGTTGTCCCAAAAACATCGGTTTCGCCCGGGGATGCGAGTGCTGGACATCGCCTGTGGCGAGGGCCGCAACAGCGTTTGGTTGGCTAAGCTGGGGTGCGACGTAGCAGGTGTGGATATTTCTCCGCTTGCCTTGAATAAAGCTCGAAAGCTCGCTTCGGATCACGCTGTATCGCCGAGTTTTCTGGAAGGCGATATTCGGCAATGGCAATGGAAGCCGGGCGAGTTCGATGCCGTGCTCAGCATTTTTATCCAGTTTGCCGCACCGGAAGGGCGCGGCGCGCTCTTCGAGGGCATCGCACATACGCTCAAGCCTGGCGGTTTGTTGTTTGTACAAGGATTTACGCCCGCGCAGCTGAACTTCCGATCGGGCGGACCCAAGGAGTTGTCTCACCTTTACACCGCGGACCTGTTGCGTGGTCTGGTGAGTGGGATGGAAATTCTGCACTTTGCCGAGCACGAAGATGAGCTGCGCGAAGGCACCAAGCACGCCGGGGTTGCGGCGTTGATCGACTTGATCGCACGCAAACCGTAGTGGAGAGATAAAGCCCTCCCGGAAATCACCGATATTCTCGCCGTCGGTTACAAGAACGGAATAGCGAGATGCTCGATGTTTTGTTACGGGGGGCGGGGACGATCCTGGGGTTGATCGTCGCGGGGGTGTTGTTCTATTGGTTCATTCAAGACGTCACCCAGAAGAAGCACACGGTTCTGCGCAACTTCCCCGTCATTGGGCGGCTGCGCTACCTGCTGGAGCAATTAGGCGAGTATCTGCGCCAGTACATGTTCGCGGGAGATCGCGACGAGCTTCCGTTCAATCGTGCGACCCGGGGTTGGGTCTACCGGCTGGCCAAGGACGAGGCCGGCATCATCGGCTTTGGTTCCACCCACGATCTGAAGCAACCCGGCTCCCTCATCTTCGTGAATGCGCCCTTTCCCGTGCTGGAAGAGGATCGCGTGCCCGCGCCGGCCCTGGTCATTGGCGAGGGCTACTGTGAGCTACCTTTCCGCGCGCGTTCCGTCGTCAACATCAGCGGCATGAGCTATGGCGCCATCTCTGCGCCGGCGGTGCGAGCGCTTTCTCGCGGCGCGGCGGAGGCGCGTTGTTGGCTCGACACCGGAGAAGGCGGACTTTCGCCTTACCACAACGAAGGCGGCTGCGATGTGATTATGCAGATCGGCACCGCCAAGTACGGCGTGCGTGAGGAGGACGGTTCCTTTTCGCGAACTCGCGCGCGGGCCATCGCGGAGAAAGTGGCCGCTTTCGAGATCAAGCTTTCGCAGGGCGCGAAACCCGGTAAGGGCGGCGTGCTACCGGCGGGCAAGGTCAGCGAGGAGATCGCGCGCATTCGCGGTATTCCGGCCCATACTGATTCTATTAGCCCAAACCGGCATCGAGACATCGCCAACATCGATGACTTGCTCGACAAGGTGAGCAGCCTGCGCGAGCTCACCGGCCGCCCCGTGGGCGTGAAGACCGCCATAGGCGGATGGGAATTCATGCATAACTTGTGTGAAGCGGTGCACCGGCGCGGATTGGAGTACGCGCCTGATTTCCTGGCGATCGATGGCGGCGAAGGCGGCAGCGGCGCCTCACCGCAAGCCTTGGCCGATCACATGGGCTTGCCCATCTCCGAGGCGCTTCCCCGCGTGGTGGATGCGTTGCTGGAATCCGGCTTGAAGCAACGCATCCGGGTCGTGGCCTCGGGCCAGCTAGTCACCCCCGCCAGAGCGGCATGGGCGCTGTGCGTGGGGGCCGATTTCATCAACACCGCGCGCGGATTCATGTTCGCGCTAGGCTGCATTCAAGCCCTGCGCTGCCACACCAACGCCTGTCCCACCGGGGTTACCACGCACAACAAGCGACTACAGCGCGGACTAGTGGTGGAGGAGAAATATCTGCGCGTGGCCCACTACGCCAAGAACATGAACAAGGAGATCGACATGATCGCCCACTCCTGCGGACTGCAGCATGCGCGGCAGTTGCGCCGGGAGCATGTGCGTTTGGTGGAAACCGCCAATCGCAGCGTGGCTTGCAATACGCTCTATCCCTACCCGGAGGAGCGGCCTTACTCCTTTTCAAACGAGCCAGCCCGGCGCCTCGTTCACGCCGTATAGCTTCTGCTTGAGCGTTCGTGGTCTAGGCGGTTCCGCCGGCAAGGTTGGCCGGTACGGCCTCTGTCATGCGCTTGGGCTCGGGCAGGTGCAAGTGGTTCATGATGTCGATGAACTCCATTTTGCTTTTACCCGCGAGCCGGGAGTTCATGCGCTTTTGTTCGCCGATGGTACTGACCCAGCGCCCGTTGTAGTCGTGACCGGGATAGACCAGCGTGTCATCGGGCAGCGTGAATAGCCTCTGGGTGATGCTGTCGTACATTTGGGCTGGATCGCCGCGCTGAAAATCGGTGCGGCCGCAGCCGCCAATCAGAAGCGTATCTCCGGTGAGCAGCCGGTCGTGCCACAGGTAACAAGTGCTGCCCGGTGTGTGGCCCGGCGTGCCGATGGCTCGCATGACTTCGTCACCAAAAACGATAAGCTCCCCATCTTGTAACAGGTGATCGAACCCATCCGCACCACAGTGCAAACTCACCGCGGTCTGGGCGCCTGTTTGTGTCTGGAGCGCGCGCGCGCCGGTGATGTGATCGGCGTGCACGTGGGTTTCTAGAATATGGCTCAAGGTAAAAGCGTACTCGCGCAGTAAGGCCAAGTCGCGCTCCGCCTGTTCGCGGACGGGGTCCACGATCACGGCGACGCGCTTGGCGGAATCACCCAAGACGTAGGTGTAAGTCGAGGATACTGGATCGAAGAGCTGGCGAAAGAACAAGGCGGTCTCCTAACGTTAGTCGAGGCGCTGCTTGATGGTCACCGCGCCACGTATCTGTCCAACAGCGTAGCCTTTGGCGAGGTCATGGGGGTACTCCTTGGCTAGGACCGCCTGGACCTCGGCGGGGATGGCGTCCTGTGTGCCGTGGCAGGTCAAACACAAGGGCTGCACTGGGATGGCCTTCATGTATCGGAAATAACGGCCTTGAGCTTCAGTGACAATGTCGCTTTGTTCCAGGGTTTCCGGCTTCGCGCCTTGCGCCGCCTGTTGGTCAAACCCCGCGAGCACCCTCTGTTCCCAGATGTCGGGCTGGCCCAGCAGGGGATTGCGGGTTTTGAGGCTGACGCGGGCCACCTTGGCGCCATGCTCGCGCGAAAGCCTACCAGCAATCTCGGGCGCCAGGGTTTTGCATATGGATACCGCGCCACTAGGTCCGTTGCTGGACATCTCCTTCTTTAGCTCCGCACCCAGCTGTTGCACCAGTTGCCCGGCAATGCCGCGCGCCTTGAGGGTGAGCGTAGACTGGTCATCGGCCAGGGTGTTGATCTGAATCAAGGCGAGCGCAAGGCCAGCGGGTACGAGATATCGGTTCATGAGCGGCACTAACAAGAGGGAGTGGAGCGAGACTGTGCCATTGTTCTTCGGTATCTTCAACCCGCCGGTTGAAATAGCGGACCTAGCCCCTATTTGAGCGGTACCCCATTTATACGGTGT
>JBKKAO010000192.1:0-6382 GCA_046714645.1 Burkholderiales bacterium
GTTCTCTTCCTTGCCGCCGCGAGATCCTCGATGCTGAACCCGCCGGGCTCGGATTTCATTAGCCAGTAGTTCATATCCACAAGTCAAGGGATCTCGGCGTTTGATCGTGAGGCCCGAAATGCTGGAGCCCCCCGCTAATGCCGTCAGACCGTGATTCTTGAACCGGCGGTTCAAGAATGGTCGCTTTCCGGGCGCCTAAGGCCCATCCGATGAGGGACGCGCACACTAGCACCGCATTGGGCCGCAACCTAGTTCCCTAATTGGTTCAAAGAATCTACTGCCTAGACAAACACCGCAGGGGGCGACTCTTGAAACGGAATAGCGCCGCTAGCGCTTTGCTCGGATGTAAGCGATCTGCCACTACTCGAACAAATCTTCCTGCGCCGCCATGACTGAGTCGATACTCGCCGCCATCGATTTCATTCTACGTCGAAACTCCCCGATGTCAAAACCTGAATCGATGCGGGTGGAAAGATACTCGTGCGCGATATTGAGGGCAGCCATGATGGCGATGCGCTCATTGCCAATCACTTTGCCATCGGCACGGATTTCCCGCATTTTCGCGTCGAGGTAATCGACCGCCTTGAGCAGCCCTTCCTTCTCGTCGTCCTTGCAATTGACGCGAAAGGACCGCCCCAATATGTTCACGTCCACTCCAGGTGGCGGGAGCTTGGTTTCTACTCTTCCTCGGGAATTCGGCTTAGGATCGCCTCCAGGCGTTCCTTCGCGTGGGAGATCTTCTCGGAGAGCTGCTTGTGGCCGCTTTGGCTCGTCGCCAATTGTTGGCGCAGATCGTTGTTGTCTTGGCGTAGGCGTTGGCATAGTTGGACCAGGTGGTTGATTTTGCCTTCGAGGTGGGTGAGTTCGCTTTCCATCAGCACACTATAGTGAGAGCCACTCGCAAAATCAACGGGCTCTTAGAATTTTTCGCATCGGCTAGAATGCTTAGGACGATGAGGTGCTTTGTCCGAATCCGTCGGCCAGAGTGAAACGGGAATCAGGTGCGGATTATCCAAAGCCTGAACTGCCCCCGCAACGGTAAGTAGGTGAAAACGCTTCCATCCTTAGCCACTGTGGATGTCTTCAAGAATCCATGGGAAGGTAAAGCGGTTTGGAGTGAGGTAACCCTTCAACCTACCAGTCCGGAGACCGGCCTCCTCGCCAACCCTGAACGCTGCGGTGGGCAGCGGGGCTCTCGATAGATCACTTCGAAGTCCCTTTTCACCCCTCCCGTGCACCCGTGCACGAATAGCGCTGCGTTCTTTTCATGATGAATCACGCGTGCGGCGGGTGCGCGTACAGAGGAGAGTGCTGTGCGAACGAAATATCTAATCCCCCTGTTTTTTTGTTTCTCCAACGTAGTGGTGGCGCAGGACAGCACGATGTCCGAGACCACCACGGAAGAAGTGGTGATCACCGCAACGCGATTCGAGGAACAGAATCCCCCGGCGCCCATGTTGCAAGTGATCGGAATAAAAGACATCGAAGCCAGCGGCCAGCGCTTCTTGCCAGATCTACTACAACAGCAAAGCGGTATTTCCGTGCGAGACAATACCGGGAGTCCCGACAAGCAAGTGGACATGCGCGGATTCGGGGTCACCGGAGATCAGAACACCGTGATCCTGATCGATGGCCAACGATTGACCGAGAACGAACTGGCCTCCGCCAACTGGTCGGCTATTCCCATAGATAGTGTCGAGCGCATCGAGATTATTCGCGGCAGTGCGTCCGTGCTCTATGGCGCCGGCGCCACCGGTGGGGTCATCAACGTCATCACTAAGAAACCCAGCCCCGGCGCGCGTGAGGCCCAAGTATCCGCCGGCCTTGGCAACTATGACACGAGGGATTTGCGAGCCAGTGGCGCCTTCGCGAGCAATGCCCTCGGTATGACTCTGGCGCTCAATCGCTACGACAGCGACAACTATCGCGACAATAACGAAATCGAGCAGACCGGGGTCAACCTTGGCATCGATACGCTGCATCCCGGTGCCCGGATATCCTTGCGCATCACCGGCGAGCAACAAGACATTCGTTTGCCCGGTGCAAGGAGTCGGGCGCAGCTGATCACGAACCGCCGCGGCGCGACCACGCCCGGCGACTTCGCCAAGCGCGACAGCCAGCGCGTGGGCCTGACGGGGATCGTACCCGTGGCGGGAGGGGAGTTCCGCACCGATCTGAGCTATCGCAACCGAGACACCTCCTCTTTGCAGATCGATACCACCGTGGACGCGCATTCCGAGACCTTGGCAGCATCGCCTCGCATCCGGCTACCCTTTCAACTCGGCGCGACGGAGTATTCCCTTACCCTCGGATTGGATTGGGACCGTTGGGACTACGAAAGCGGCCGGCGTTCCTCCTTCGCCACCACGGACCTCACCTCGACACAGGAGAACCGCGCGGCCTATGCGCAAAACACCTTCAGCTTCCCCAGCTACACCACGCTCATTCTGGGGGGGCGAGTGCAACAAGTGAAGTACGAAGCGCGCGATGCGGCGAGCACACAGCCCTACGCAGCGGGCAGCCAATCGCGAACGCTGCGAGCCTATGAAGCCCAACTTCAACAAGGGTTTGGCGAGACCTGGGTGGCGTACGCGAAACTGGGCCAGAGTTTCCGTCTGAGCACGGTAGATGAGGTGTACGCGCCTTTTGGAGGACCTGTATTCGATGCCATCGTCACTTTCTTAGAGCCCCAAAAATCTCACGACCGGGAGCTCGGCCTGCAAAAGAAGGGTCAGCGCCTGCACGGAAGGTGGGCCGCTTACCACATGAATCTCACCAACGAAATTCACTTCGATCCCGTCGCTTTTTCCAATATCAACTATCCGCCTTCCCAGCGCTACGGATCCGAGTTCGACTTGATATGGCGGGTGTCGGATCGCATCGCTCTATCGGGTAACGCTACCTATGCTCGCGCAAAATTCCGCAGCGGCAGCGTGGGCGGCGCGGACGTAACGGGCAAGGAATTGCCGCTGGTGCCTCGGCGCAAAGCCAACATCAATGTCGTGTGGCATATGTTAGACAGCCTGACTGGTATCGTGGGCTTGACTTGGGTGGACGAGCAGCGCTTCGACAACGACGAGTCCAACACCTTCGTGGATAAGATTCCGGCCTTTACCACGGTGGACACACGGCTCACCGCGCAGTTCGGCCGTTGGTTGATGTCCGGGGAGATTCGCAACTTGTTGAACGAGAAGTACTACACCTATGGAGTGCGGTCCCTGTCCTCATCGAACTTCAACGCCTATCCTGCGGCGGAAAGATCGTTCCTGGTGACCGGCCAATACCGCTTCTGACAGGCGTCGCCCTTGCCCTACCGTTGACCAGCGGGAATTCGCATGCTATATCACGCATCGGAGCCCTGGGGGCGTCCGAAACACCGGATTGAACTACAAGCCGGGAAGGTGGGCCGTCGTCCGCCTACCCCGAGAATGCTCGTACAGCGAGTCATCAACGGAGGGAGGAGTCCATGATCTTCTTTAAGCGTCTTACAATCATTGCAACCGGCTTGGCCGCCGCCGCATTGGTCGCGGCACCGGCTTTCTCGCAGGTCCAAAAACTCGGCAAGGGCGAAGGCTTCGTGGATATCGTCGCTTGGCCTGGTTACATCGAGCGTGGGGACACGGACAAGAGTTTCGACTGGGTCACCGACTTCGAGAAGAAGACCAGTTGCAAGGTGCGCGTGAAAACCGCCAACACCTCCGATGAGATGGTGGCCTTGATGAACGAAGGCGGCTTCGATCTGGTCACGGCCTCCGGCGACGCTTCCATGCGATTGATCGCCGGCAAGCGCGTGCAGGAGGTCAACACCAAGCTCATCCCCAGCTTCAAGAATGTCGATCCACGCCTGCAGAACGCCCCCTGGCACACCGTGGGGGGCAAGCATTACGGCGTGCCCTATCAATGGGGTTACAACGTGCTGGCCTACAACACCAAGGTTTTCTCTACCCCGCCCAAGAGCTGGGAGGTGGTGTTCAAGGAAATGACCCTCCCTGACGGCAAGTCCAACAAAGGCAGGGTGCAGGCCTTCGATGGCCCGATTTACATCGCCGACGCGGCGCTTTACCTGATGAAGGCCAAGCCCGAGCTGGGGATCAAGAATCCCTATGAGCTCGACGACAAACAGTACAAGGAAGCGCTCGACCTTCTGCGCGCGCAGCGCAAGCTGGTGTCGCGCTACTGGCACGATGCCTTCATCCAGGTCGACGACTTCAAGAACGAAGGCGTGGTGGCATCGTCGTCATGGGGTTTCCAGGTGAATCTGTTGCAAGGCGATAAGCAGCCCATCGCCAGCGTCGTCCCGGTGGAGGGCGCAACGGGTTGGGCGGACACCACCATGATGCACGCCAATGCCGAACACCCGAACTGTGCCTATATGTGGATGGAGCATTCGCTCAACAACAAATTACAGGGCGACCTGTCCGCCTGGTTCGGTTCCGTGCCCACGGTCCCTGCGGCCTGCAAGGGTAATGCGCTACTCACCGATGAGGGTTGCGCTCGAAACGGATCTAACGAGTTCGAGCGCATCTGGTTCTGGCGCACGCCGGTCGCTAACTGCGGCGGCGGACGCACCTGCGTACCCTATTACCGTTGGGTCACCGACTACATCGCCGTTCTGGGCGGCCGTTAGTCTTCGGTCAATAACAAGGCCGGTGAGGCGAGTCATATCACCGGCCTTGTCCTTTGTGATCATTGGCCCAGACCATGGCCGAGACTTCAGCCCCCGCGGTGTGCTTCACGGGCGTGTCCCGCTATTTCGGCGGCGTGCGTGCGGTCGATCAAATCTCCTTGCGGATTGCCGATGGAGAGTTCTTTTCCTTACTCGGACCTTCAGGTTCGGGTAAGACCACTTGCCTGAGGCTTATCGCCGGATTCGAGCAGCCCGACGCCGGTGAGATCGAGATCCACGGCCGCGCCGTGGCCGGCGTGCCACCCTACGAGCGCGACGTCAACACGGTGTTTCAAGACTACGCGTTGTTTCCCCACATGAGCGTGGGGGAGAACGTGGAGTACGGGCTGATGATCCGCAAGGTGCCGCCCGAGGAACGCCGGCGCCGCGCCGGTGAGATGCTGGAGTTGGTCAAGTTAAGCGGCCTATCCGGCCGCAAGCCTAGCCAACTCTCGGGTGGCCAGCGCCAGCGCGTCGCCCTGGCGCGGGCGCTGGTGAACCGGCCCCGCGTGTTATTGCTCGATGAGCCCTTGGGCGCGCTGGATCTCAAACTGCGCGAGCAAATGCAAGGGGAATTGAAGGCGCTGCAACGGCAAGTGGGCATCACGTTCATTTACGTCACCCACGATCAAGGGGAAGCGCTGGCCATGAGCGATCGTGTGGCGGTGTTCAACCTAGGGCGCATCGAACAAATCGATTCTCCAAGCGCCATTTACGAGCGGCCGGCCACCAGCTTCGTGGCCGGCTTCGTGGGCATCTCCAATGTTTGCGAGAGCGATCTCGCCCTGCGGCTCACCGGGAGCGCTCAGCCCTTTACCATTCGGCCTGAGAAGATTCGCCTGGCCGACCCGCTGGCGTTTTCGCCCGATTCTTGGCGATCGGTGGCGGGGATGATCGAGTCCGTGGTCTATCTGGGTGCGGCCACGCGCTATAACGTCGTACTGGAAGACGGCGGCCGCCTAAGCGCGCTGCGGCAAAACTCCGATGAACCCGGCAAAGGACCCAAGCAAGGCGAGCGCACGCGCTTGACCTGGCAACCCAAGCACGAACATCCCCTGCAAGGCGGCGCGTAGTGAACACGGCGGTGAATAATGCGGCAGTCCCAGGCCTCTTGCATCGCGCCGCCAACGCCTTGTACCTGCATCCCAGAGCACTCCTTTTTCTGCTACTGACCCCGCCCTTGCTCTGGCTGGGGGTGGTCTATCTGGGATCACTGTTCGCGCTCTTGGCGCAGAGTTTTTTCTATATCGATGAGTATTCCGGTTTGGTGGTGCGCGAGTTCTCGTTCATCACTTGGAAGCATCTCTTCACGCTTTCCAATTTCGACATCATCCTGCGCACCACCGTGATGGCCGCGACGGTCACCGTTGCCGCGGCCTTGCTAGCCTTTCCGCTGGCCTTCTACATGGTGCGCCACGCCAGCACGCGCGTGAAGGCGCTGCTCTATCTGGGCGTGATGCAGCCGCTGTGGTCGAGCTACCTGGTGCGCGTCTACTCCTGGAAGCTCATCCTCGCCAAGGAAGGCATCATCACCTGGCTCGCGGAGAAACTCGGGCTGCTCTGGCTGCTGGAGGGGATCCTGGCCATCCCCGTCATTGGCGGGCCGTCCTTATCTACTTCCGACATCGGCACCTTCCTGGTATTTCTCTACGTGTGGCTGCCCTTCATGGTGTTGCCCATCGTCGCCGCGTTGGAGCGCGTTCCGCCCTCCTATAT
>JBKKAO010000193.1:0-9004 GCA_046714645.1 Burkholderiales bacterium
GTGGAGGGTGATGTCGAGGTCCTGCATGGTGTTCCGCAGCGCCGCTTCCGCCGCGCGGCGGGCATGGAGTTCGCGCTCGAGCTCCGCAGTGCGCTCGAGGACTTCGGCGGCAGAGGCGGCATGGCGGCCGGCGGCACCCATCGCGGCGAAGGCGACCAGGAACGCGGCCAACACCGATAGGCCGAGGTAGAAGCGCGCTTCAGGGCTTGCGCCGGCTTGCTGGTGGGCGGCGCCGGGATGCATTTCCAAACTCCAGGTGCGGCCGGCGAAGTCCACTTGCTGGCTCCGGCCGGGAGCGACTCCGGCGGGCAGCGTGTCCGACAGCACCTGCGCCGCTTGATTGGCGGTGACATCCGAGACGCGGAAGAAAAGCTGTCCCTTTTGCGTTATACCGTCGAGAGGGGCGAGCAGCTTCTCGATGTCGAAAATGCCCTGCACGAAGCCGCGCAGCGCCTCGCGCCGTGCCGCCACGGTAGCTGTGCCGGCGTCGAAGCCGCGACGATAGACCGGCACGAAAACAAGCACGCCGGAGCGGCCAGTCCGAACCAGCAACATCGGTTGCGAGGCCGCCGCCGCGCTCGTATCGCGGGCGCGCTCCATCGCCGCGCGGCGGTTAGGGTGGAATGCATGATCAAAACCCAAGAGGGCTCGGTTACCTGCCGACGATTTGGCGAAACGTAGGGGAAAGTACACGGCGCGCTCGCCGGCGGGCACCAGGCGGTCATCGGCTCTGCGCTCGATGATGTGGAAATCGCTCTCGCGTCGCGCCGCCGCCTCGAAAGCCGCGCGCTCCGCCCGTGACACGCGCGGCGACCACTCGATGCCCACTACTCCCTCCTCGCGCACGGCGAGAGCGGTGAAGGTGGCGAACTTCTGCTGGCTTACCGCCTCGCTGGTGGCGAGGAAGCGCTCGACACCGCGCAGGGACTGGATTTGCTTCGCCAGCAGCAGAAGGGTGATGGCATGGGTTTCAGCCATAAGAGCGTCTCCCGCCTCGCGCCCCTGGGCTTGCTCCACTCGACGCAGCCCGAGGTGGCCGGCCGCGAGCAGCACGGCGGTGATCAGCAGCGGCAGCGCCACCCGGGTTCCACCCCGAGGCCAGAGCGGGCGCCCGCCCGGCCAGGCGAGCACCACCGGCGCGAAGAGCAGCACGCCGAGTACGTCTCCGCCCCACCAGGCCAGCCACTGCGTCACGACGTCTCCAGCCTCCAGCCTCCCGAAACCATGCAAGGCCGCCACGCCGAGCGTAGCCGATACCAGACAAGCCAGCGGCCCGCCCAGCAGCAGGAAGCGCCATACGTCGCCCTCGCGCCCGAGCGGCACGGGCGCATGGAGAAAGCGCCGCGTCAGCCGCGCGCCTAGGAGCGCCTGCAGCGTCGATCCGGTGGCGATGAGCGCCGCCACTATCGCGCCCGTTGCGGAGACATTCAGCCAAAGATTGAAGAGGAAGGCGCCGAGCCACACGCCCGGCCAGCAGCGCGCACCGCCCACCAGCAGCGCCGCTAGCGCGAGGCCCGCCGCCGGCCACAGCGGCGAGGCGTAACCGGGGGGCAGCGCCAGCAGCCGGCCGGCCAGCGCGAGCCCGAGATAGGCCGCCGCAATGAAGACGATGCGCAGCCAGAGCCCACCGGGTATCGCGACCGGGGAAGGGCTGCTGGTCTTCGGCTCGGGGGCCCCCGCGGCAGCCGCGCTTGCTTGGTTTAACTCGGAAAGGTCGGTCATGCCATATTGTTTCGTGGGTTCGCGTTGGTCGAGGGCCGGGCCATTCGCACTGTCTGATATCGGCATGATCCTTGTCGTATTGAATCTGTTCCTTGCTGGCGCTTTCACGGTCTGTTCGGAACGATCTTGAGATCTCCTTGCGCGGTCACGCACAGGGATGTGCGCCTACACAACGCTAGGTGATCGTCGTCACCTCGCCCTTCAAGCCCATGAGCATCAGCTCGACTTTCAGTTGGGGGCACTTCTCCATTACCTTTTCTTTGAGGGCGCGTAGCTGCGTGGCGTGGGCCTCGGTTTCTTTAGCCGCGTCCTTGGAGAAATCCTCCCCCAGCACCACTTTGTAGCGCAACGGTTTGTAAAAATTGGCGGCGAGCATTTTCGGCCGCTTGCTCCCGGTGTTTCGCGGTGGAGCGCGAGGTGATCATGATGAGGGGCAGGTTGCCCAGCGCGGGCGCGCCGCGAACATAACTCGTGAATTCGACGCCGTTCATGTGCGGCATCTCCATGTCCACCAGCAAGATGTCCGGTGTCACTGCCTCGATGAGTTGGTGGCCTCGGTCAACTGGGGCTGGAAATCCTGGACCTCCGCGGGAGGCGGATAGTCCACCGGCGCGGCAGTGCGCGCCTCCGGCTGTACGTCGTGGGCGCTCTGGAGCCTGCCTACTGCGGCCGTTAGCCGGTTGGTGTCCTCCGAGGTCCACGCCTGATGCCCCGTCGATTCGAAGTAGGAGGCCAAGGCACTCAACACATCGCCGATGTCGCCCTCGGCGAGGTAGCTGTCCAATAGCGCCGACAAAGCCTCCAATCGCGTGAGTCCCTTGAACTGCCCGCGGTTGGCAACGGACATCAAACGCATTACGGCCGTGCGCGAGGCGACGCATATGACCCAGAGGCCTTTTTGCTTGGCGTCTTGGGCTAAACGGCCGATCCCGTCCACCCAGCCGTCCAGCCAACGCAGACCTTGGGGGGTGTGGATGCCGCCGGTTCTATCGGTGGCTCTTGCTTCGTTGGCAAACTCCGCCAGCGCCATCCTGAGCGCTTCGAGCGCCAGCGCGCTGCTGGTGTCCAGAATTTCCTGAGAGGCGGGAGTCGTGGTGATCGTCATAGCGGTACTCGCGTACCCAGGTCCTCGAACAAAGCGGGAAAGTTCACGTCCAGCCGCAAACGCGCACGCAGCGCGGGCTGGTAACGGGTCAGTGCCTCGCTGGGTTGGACAGGTCCAACGTTATTACTGTCCCGCTCTCGCCCGTTCTTTCTAGTTGCCATGATTCGCCGGTTTTCAGGGGAGATCTACGCGGCGTGCTTTGAAGGTGGGCACCCGCGTCTTCCGTTTGTGCGAACTCGACGTCAAGGATGAGCATGGAGGACTGGCGCACCACAGTCCCAATAGATTTCATCGTCGCATTGGCATTTCGGCTTTGGCCTCACGATCTTTAGATCGATCCTCGGCAAGGGAAACCGATCGGCGGGGCCGGGATGAACCCGGTCGCGCCCGATGAATGACGGCGTGGTGGCCGGGCCGCCTGCCCTTAGGCTGCTCGGAGCGCCTGGAGAATTTCCTCCTACTTGAACGGACGCGGGCATCGCGCTGGCTCTATTCGGAGCCGCATCGTGGACAAGTTGGGGGTGGAAAGCTTGGCGGGATTGGTTCGTTACGCGCTGGAGAACAAGCTGGAGTTCGATTGCTACACAAAGATGATCTGGTCGGAGTAGGTGGCAAGGGTCTCGTCGGCCGTGACCAACCGCAGAGGTTCCTCGGTTGCTTGCGCGAGGAGAAGTCGGTCGAATGGATCTCGATGGCGGTCACGCAAGCGCACCACCGCCGCGGCATGCATGGCGCTGACGGGCAACTCCTTGAAACCGCTTCCCGGGATTCCTGCCACGAGGTCCTCCGCTGAACCGCTGAGCTTGCCGGTGCCAATCTTTATCGCGGCCTCCCAAATGCTCGCGGCGCTCACATAAACTTCGTCAGCCTGGTCCAGGACCGTGCGGGCTGCTTTCGAAAGCTTCCTGGAGTCCGCTAGAAACCAGAGATAAATTTGCGTGTCGAGTAACAATCTCACGACCGCCCCTCGAACGCTTTAATCAGATCTTCCGGCAGCGGCGCGTCGAAATCGTCCGAGATTCGGAGTTTGCCCTTTAAGAATCCGGGCCTCCGAGGAGTTTTCTTCTCGATAATGGGCACGAGCTTCGCGACCGGTTTGCCGGCCTTGGCAATGACGAACTCTTTCCCCGCGGTCACGTCATCGACAAGCCTCGAGAAGTGTGTCTTGGCTTCGTGGATATTAATCTGATTGGACATAAGTAAGCGCGCCCGTTATGGTGGACTAACTTTAGTCTACTGTACTGAGCGTTGCGCTTGCAAGGAAAACCAGCGGCGAGAGAAGCCATGCCCTGCACGGCTGAGGGTGCCATCCGCGCACCAGGCGCAGGACCCCGCATAAAAAAAGCGAAAGCCCTGGGAGGGCTTCCGCTTAATTTTCTTGCGCCGGGTGGATCGAGAGACCCAGCCGGCTATGCGCCGTCGAGTGGTTAGATCGGCTTGACTTGCGCGGCTTGTTTGCCTTTGGGACCAGTCTTGACCTCAAAGGTCACGCGCTGCTTCTCTTGCAGGGATTTAAACCCCGACGAGTCGATTTCGGAGAAATGGACGAAGAGATCTTCACCACCCCCATCGGGGGTAATAAAGCCAAAGCCCTTGGAATCATTGAACCACTTAACGGTACCTGTCGTAGACATACTAGAAAACTCCAAACGAAATAAAGATTGCGGAACGCGAACGCTCCGCGGATGCAAACGAATCAAGAAAGGTAACCAAGGGAAACTCGAGACGCGCCGCGCCAATGGATGAGATCAGTTTCTGAAACCAGCCACCACGCGGGCCACTAAGGACCGGGGGAAACAAGCCTTGAGACGAATGCGGCCGCACCTTACACCTGTTTTCCAGGAATGGCAAAGGGTTTTTGCTTTACTGTCGGGTGTGTGGCTTGTGTCTGAGGTTAAACTGTAGTCTGTACTAGTGTCTGTACTAGTCTGTACAGCGAAAAGGAGTGCGCCATGAGACTCAAGCCGAACCAACTCTCGCAATTCGAGCGCGATGGCTATTTGTTCTTCCCCAGTTTGTTTTCCGAGCAAGAGATGGGTGCTTTACTGGAGGAGTTACCTCGGATCTACGCGCAACGCCGGCCGGAAAACGTCAGGGAGAAGAGCGGTGACGTGGTGCGCACCAGTTTCGCGGTGCAGATGTATAACAAGCCCTTCGCCAAGCTCGCCCGGCATCCGCGCATGGTGAATCCGGTGACGGAGTATTTTCAGGAACCGGTCTACATGCACCAGTTCAAGATCAATGGCAAGGCCGCCTTCGATGGTGAAGTCTGGCAATGGCACCAAGATTTCGGCACCTGGCATAACGATGACCGGATGCCCGCGCCGCGTGCCATGAACGTGGCCATCTTCCTCGACGAGGTGAACGAGTTCAACGGGCCGCTCATGTTCATTCCCGGCAGTCACGAACTCGGCGTCATCGATGCGCGGCACGACCGCAGCACCACGAGTTATCCGCTATGGACTCTCGATCATGACACCATTCGCAAGCTGGCCGGGCACGGTGGTATCGTGGCGCCCAAGGGCCCGGCGGGTTCCATGATCATGTTCCACTCCTGCCTCGTGCACGCCTCCGCGCCCAATATGTCGCCCTGGAGCCGAAACACCGTGTACTTGAGTCTGTGTGCGCTGTCCAATCACATCCGTGCCTTCAAGCGGCCGGGGTTTATCGCGCACCGCGATTTCACCCGCATCGACTGCCTGCCTGACGACTGCTTGCTGAAGGACTACGATGTGCCGCTGCCATGGAAGGACGGGACACCACCGGACCAGCTCACGGGATTGCGCCAAGCGGCATGAACCTCTACGCGAAATTGCGTGAACGCGAAGCCCGAGGCCAGCCGCTACGCATCGGATTGATCGGCGCCGGAAAGTTTGGCGCCATGTATCTCGCGCAAGTCCCCAAGACGCCTGGCGTGCACTTGGTGGGCATCGCCGATCTTTCGCCCGAGAGTGCCCGGGGAAATCTTCAACGTGTGGGTTGGAAGAGCGAGCAATATGCCGCGGTCACCCTAGACGCTGCCCTCAAGTCGGGTGCGACGCACCTATCCGATGATTGGGAGAAACTGGTATCTCATCCCGGCATCGACATCATCGTGGAGGCCACCGGACATCCCCTTGCGGCGGTGGATCACGCCCTGGCGGCCTTCAGGAATAAGAAACACGTAGTCATGGTGACTGTGGAGGCCGATGCTTTTTGCGGCCCCTTGCTTGCCAGGCGCGCGCAAGAGGCGGGTGTGGTTTATAGCCTGGCCTACGGCGATCAGCCCGCGTTGATCTGCGATCTTGTTGACTGGGCACGCGCGGCGGGCTTCGATGTGGTGGCTGCGGGCCGCGGGCACAAGTGGTTACCGCACTTCGCGCAATCCACGCCGGATACCGTGTGGGGTTACTACGGCCTCACACCGGAGCAAGCGAAGACCGGTGGACTTAATCCCAAGATGTTCAACTCCTTCTTAGATGGTTCCAAGCCGGCCATCGAAAGCACCGCCGTATGCAACGCCACCGGCCTGGCTGCGCCGCCCAACGGACTTACTTTCCCCCCTGCTTCGGTGGATGACATTCCCTTCGTCTGCCGTCCCATGAGCGAAGGCGGCGTGCTACATCAAAAGGGGCAAGTGGAAGTGGTGTCGTCGCTGGAACAAGATGGCCGCGTCATTCCCTACGATATTCGCTTCGGCGTATTCGTCGTGTTCGAAGGCGATACCGAATATCTTCGTAACTGCTTCAAGGAGTACATGGTGCGCACCGATCCCAGCGGGCGCTACGCGTGCCTGTACAAACGCTGGCATTTGATCGGGCTCGAAGCCGGTATATCCGTGGCGTGCATCGGTCTGCGCGGCGAAGCCACCGGCTGCGCCACGGGGTTCCGCGCCGATGTCGTCGCCTGCGCGAAGCGTGACCTGAAGGCAGGCGAAGTTCTCGACGGTGAAGGTGGATACACCGTGGTGGGTAAATTGATGTCCGCGGAGCGTTCTTTGACCCTCGGCGGTCTACCGCTCGGACTCGCGCATGGTTGGAAGTTGGTGAATGCCGTATCTGCCGGCCAGCCTGTTCGCTGGCAAGACGCGGTGGTGGATGAAACCCATAGCGCGGTGCGCCTCCGGCGTGAGATGGAGCGCTTGTTCGCCACCGGGAAAGCAGCGCCTTAGCGTGCGTCCTGCGCGGGCGTTGAATCGGACTTTCTGCGGTAATGTTTTTCCAGTATTTGTTTCGCTCGCTTATTGCCGTTGTTGGCGGCGAGTACGAACCACTGCGCCGCGATCTGCGCGTCCTTCGCGTAACCCTCGGCGCGCGGATCGTGGAGAATGCCCAAATTGAGTTGGGCTTGCGAGTCGCGTTGGTCGGCGGCCAGCTTGAACCACTTCACGGCCTGCTCTAGGTTACGTTCCACGCCGAGGGCTTTGTCGTAGAGCGTGCCCAATTGGTAGAGCGCATCGCGTTCTCCCTGAGAGGCGGAAATCTCCAGCCACTTGCGGGCGAGCGGGTAGTCCTGAAGATCCTTGGCGTTCATGTAGAGGTCCGCGATGAGGAAGGCCGCTCTGCTATCTCCGTTTTCCGCGCGCGGTTGCAGGATCGCGAGAGCCCCTTTTGGATCGCTGGTAGAGAGCGCTTTGCCCACCGCATCGGTGTGTTCTTTCTTGATGCGAGGTACGAATTTAATGGTTTGTGCCATTCGCTGGGCGATGGAGAACAGGTGCAGGGCCATTTCACCGGCTCCGGTCAAATCGGAGACGCCCACGTCGATGAGTAATTGCGGATTGGTTGGATCCACGCAACTGATTCCCGCGATGTGGAGATGCCGCAACTGATCTTGTTTCTTGGTATCGGCCATCAAGGTGTACTGGCTGCACCAGTAGCCGTTGACCTGCGTGGGTGACTCATGGCGGCGGGTGATGGAAAACTCCTCCAAATCCACCAGGGAGGGCCGGCTCTTCTTGAGTTGGGCCACCAGCTCTTCGGAGTTGTGTACCGGCTCTGCTATGGGGGACGAGAGCACGTTCACGCCAAAAATGCGGGTGCCGTCATCGGAGTTCTTGCCCAGCGCGGCGGAGTTAGCGCTACGAAAATAACTTACCCAGCCCGCATCGGCGGGCGTGTTCACGGAGAACCCTGCATAGACCCAGGGCGTGTCCGGATTGAGAATGGGATTCGGTAGCGGTTCCTCGGCGGCCGATAGGTGAAGGGCGTGGCCGAGAAAAAACTCATAGAGCAGGCAATGGTGTCGCATGGAAGAGATTCCTTAAGTTTTTACCGCGCGGATGGTGCGGCGTTGTAGGCGATGACTAAGGGCGTGGCTCGGGCACGATCTCGAGCTTGCCTTCCCATTCACGTTCCTTGGTGTCGGTGATGATAGCCCTCAATTCACCCGCCGCTTTGGGCACGAAATGGAAGCGGAAATTAGGGTTCTCGCTGATTGAGAAATCCACGTCCGCCGAGAGGATGGGTTCACCGGCGTAGGTGACGTTGACGGTGCGCACGTAGTAGGCGGGGATGAATAGTTGTGTCAGTTGATCTTTGGCGAGCCCCGAGGTGTTGGGATGTTGGATCATCAGTTGCGCGGTGCTCGCTTCGCCAAGCGTGACCTTGTCTTCGGTTCGGATGCGCACGCGGGCCTTGAAGTTCTTGAAATCCGGAGCCGTTCCCGTGGGTGAGGAGCACCCGCCGGCCGCTTTAATGTAGCGCACCGCCATGTAGGTGGTGCCGTCGTTCAATTGAGCGACGGCGCGCATGTGCGAGTATTCCTCCACTCTCACGCGCGTCTCGATGTCGGCGCGGCCGCTCTCGGGCGTAAAGGTAAAGATGCCGGCGATGGGCGAGGGATTCTTGTCGATGATGAGGTAGAGCTTCTCCACGTAACGTTGCGCCGATTGCGGCGCTCGCGTGGAGATGGCGATGGGAACCGTGGAGGCATCCTGCGCCCGGTTCGGTGCGCGCAGCGTGACGACTTCGCCGTAGAGATCGGGCTGAATGGTGCGGTCTTGGAAAAAGCTGGCTTTGATCTTTAGCCAGACTTCGGAGTCCTCGGCCTCTGGAACTTCGGCGGACCAGCCCTGCAACGCATGCACTAAGGCGGCGATAAGGAAAATCGAACGCATGGCGGTTCCTAGGGCGAGATCAAGCAGGATTTGTAGGCTTTGGCAAGGGACATGCGGAAGCGTTTGGCCTGCTCGCGCAC
>JBKKAO010000194.1:0-10650 GCA_046714645.1 Burkholderiales bacterium
CCAAATCTCCTAGCACTTGTCGCAATCCCCGAACGGGCAAGTTAGGAACGCGCCACGCGTCGCGCCACTGAAAGCCTTCCTGCTCCCAGATCACCGCGGCGGCGCCGGCGGCGATGACGCCGGGAATATCCCGCCTCGGATCATGGCGCATTCCCGGCAGAGCGACGAACACATCGCCCTCGCGTACACGCCGGCTATCGGCCACCATGCGCGTGAGATCCGCGCCCAGCGCTGCCAGCCTCTCAGGACGGATGGGAAGTGTGCCCTCGCCTGCCCTCATGCCTTTTCCTTTGGCAGCGAAGCTTGCACGGCAAAACCGGGTTGGAGCAAATCATCGGGCGCGACGCCCAAGGCACGAAGGGCCGCGCCCATCACCTCACTAAAGATGGGGGCCGCTACCAGCCCGCCGTAGTAGTCATGACCACTGGGCTCATCGATCATGACCGCCACGATCAATCTCGGATCCGATACGGGCGCCAAACCCACGAAAGAAGCGACATAGCGATGGGTTGAATAGCCCTTGTTCTCGATCTTGTGCGCGGTCCCGGTCTTGCCCGCCACGCGGTATCCCGCCACCCGCGCCCTGATGGCGGTTCCGTCCGCGCTGACCACGGATTCCATCATCTGCCGCACCGTTCGCGCGGTGGCCGCGGAAATCACCGGACGCCCGGCGATGGCCTCGTCGTGGCGTAACAAGTGAAGCGGCTGCAATTGGCCATCGGTCCCGAATAGGGTGTAGGCCCGCGCCAGCTGCATCAAGCTCACGGAAATGCCGTGGCCGAAGGAAATGGTCGCGTGCTGAATGGGTTTCCAGCTCTTGTGATGCCAGAGCAAGCCACCGGTTTCTCCCGGAAAACCACTGCCGGGCACCGAGCCGAATCCCGCACCGGAAAGCACTCCCCATAGTTTCTCCGCGGGAAATCCAAAGGCGATCTTGGCGATACCGACATTGGAGGATTTCTGGATCACCTGCGAGACCGTCAACAATCCTTCCGGATGGGCATCATGAATGCGGCGGTTGCCCACCTGCAACACGCCCAGCCCGGTCTCCACCAGGGTTTCCGGCTCGACACTTCCCGCTTCGAGCGCAGCCGCCACGGTAAAAGGCTTGAGCGTGGACCCGGGTTCGAATAAGTCCGTCACCACACGATTACGCGTGCGATCGCGGTCGAGTTTTTCGCGATTGTTGGGATTGAAGGTCGGCACGTTGGCGAGCGCCAGCACCTCGCCCGTCTTGACATCCAACACCACGATGGCACCCGCCTTGGCCTTGTGTTTTGACACCGCAGCGCGAAGTTCCCGGTAGGCGAGGTATTGCAACTTACTGTCGATACTCAGCGTGAGGTCGCGCCCGTTTTGCGGTAGGCGTAGATTTTCCACATCCTCGACAATGCGCCCTTTTCGATCGCGAATCACATGCCGGCTACCGGGCGCACCCTTCAACCAGTCTTGGTACGCCAACTCCATGCCCTCTTGGCCGCGATCGTCCACATCGCTCATGCCCAGGAGTTGCGCGGTGACCTCGCCCGCAGGATAGAAGCGGTTGTACTCGCGTTTCAAGAACACACCGGACAAGTTCATCCGCACCACTTCGGCGGCGGTCTCCGGTGGCAAGCGGCGCTTGAGATAAACAAAATCGCGATCCTCGATCGCCAAGCGTTTGCTGAGTTCCACGTAATCCATGCCGAGAAGCGTGGCCAGCTTGCGCTGTTGCGCTTCGTCCATATGAACATCGCCGGGGCTTACGAAGACGGATTCCGCGGGAGCGCTTACGGCAAGAGGTTCGCCATGGCGATCGGTGATGATTCCTCGGTGCGCCGGTAGCGTAATCACCCGGCTATAGGCGCTGGCCCCCTTTTTCTGCAGCCACTCATCGTGCATGACTTGCAAATAAAAGGCACGGCCGGACAACCCCATGAAGGTCAACAGCAGCGCGCCCAACACAAAGCGCGCGCGGCCCGCGGGCAGTCTTAAGCGTAAGGCAGGATTGGCGGTAGGTTTCATTGAGTGCCGGTACCGGCGCCTTGCAAGTGGAGTAGCTGTACTTGTTCGCTGGTGGGTGTAGCCATGCGCAGACGAGAGGTCGCAACCTTTTCGATGCGTGAATGCATACTCCAGGTGCTTTGCTCGATTTGGAGTTGTTTCCATTCCATTTCGATCTGTTTGGTAGTTTGCTGTTCCCTTTCCAGTTCCGCGTAGAGTTTTCTCGCTTGGTGTTGCGAGGTCACCAAACCCGCCGCGTTCGCCAGGAGTATCAACAGCAACACCGCCGTGGCCTTGCTCATGCCGCGAGCCTCTCCGCCACCCGCATCACCGCGCTACGAGATCTGGGATTGCGCACGGCCTCCTCGTGGGAAGGCCGGATCGCCTTGCTTAGGGTTCGCAGCCGGGGCTTGGGTAACTCGTGGGTGCGCAGCGGCAATCTGTCCGGAACACCTTGAGGCTTCGATTCCCGTTGGAAGAAGCGCTTGACGATCCGGTCCTCCAAGGAATGGAAGCTGATCGCCACCAACCGCCCACCCGGCCGCAAACGCGCAAGCGCTTGGGCTAAACCTCGCGATAACTCCTCAAGCTCTTGATTGATGAAAATCCGAAGAGCCTGGAATGTACGCGTCGCCGGGTCCTGGCCGGGTTCGCGCGTTGGGACGGCGGACGCCACGATCTGGGCAAGCTCCCGAGTGGAAAGGATGGGGCCCCGCGACCGAGCCGCAATAATCGCTCTTGCAATCTTCCTAGCAAACCGTTCCTCGCCATATTCCTTGATCACCTCGTGCAGTTGGGATTCCGAAACCTTCGACAACCATTCCGACACCGTTGGCCCACGTGTCGTATCCATGCGCATGTCGAGCGGCCCATCGAGCCGAAAGCTCATGCCGCGCGCCGCGTTCGCAAGCTGGGGGGATGACACGCCTAGATCAAATAGCACGCCATCGATGTCTTTGACTTTGGCGCTTGCGAGAGCTGCGTCCAGCTCGCTAAAGGGAGAATGAATCACCTTCAATCTCGGCCCCTCCATCGCGGCCGCGAACTCAATAGCCGCCGGGTCGCGATCCAAGGCGATGAGCCTGCCTTCGTCACCCAGACAAGACAAAATGGCCCGGCTGTGCCCTCCTCGGCCAAAGGTGCAGTCGAGATAGATTCCCGAGGGCTCGATGGCCAGCGCCTCAATGGCCTCGGTGAGAAGTACGGGTTCGTGAACATCGCCGGTCACAGAGGAATGTCGAATTGCGGACCAAGACCACCTTGGCGCAAGGCGATCGCCTCGTCCATGCGCGCTTTCCACTTTTCGGTGTCCCAAAGGGTGAATTTCTTTCCTCGCCCGACTAGGGCAACGTCCTTAGTCAACCCAACAAACTCTCTTAGTTCCGGCGGCACAAGAATCCGGCCGGCACTATCCAACTCCAATTCCCGAGCATTGCCGATCAGTAGGTCCTGAAGTGCCTCGACTTGCGGATTGGTAGAGGGAAGGCTATTCACTCGCTCTTCAATGACTAGCCATTCGGGTTCTGGGTAGAGGAGAATGCACGAGCGCGAATCAGCCGTTGCCCACAAGCGTCCTCCCGCCTGCGCCGTGATGACGTCGCGGTTCTTGGAGGGAATGGCCAATCGCCCCTTGTTATCCAACGTTAGCCGAGTGACGCCCCTGAACACACTTTTTTCCCTTTTTGGCCGATCATTGACTCAATTAATCTACAAAACCTTAGCAAATACCCACAATAACCCACGATAACCCACTTAGCTCCACTATAAGAGAAAAATATGCCCGGGGTCAATCAACCTTTTTGTTTTTAGGACAAGCGCTTAGCATACGGTTATGCTGCAACGCAGCATTCCTCGACCATAAGCCGAGAATCAAGTGCTTGCGGTCGTTTTCTCAAGTTCCGGTTAAACGTCCTGAACAAGGGTAACCGGAGGTTGGGGGTGGGAAAAGGCGAAGCCAGCCTATAAGCCGGGTTCTGTTCGGGAGCGGACCCCCGCGACAGTCATTCCTCTAGGCCACAGGTTACCCGGTGGCTCAAGCGACCTACCCGAGAGCGGCGCGAGCCACGCCATTGCCCTCCTATTTGGTCTTGCTCCGAATGGGGTTTGCCATGCCGTCACCGTTGCCGGAGACGCGGTGGGCTCTTACCCGCAGCTGAGCTTGCGCCAGCCGCCGCGCACGTTACCGTGTCACGCGCCATTGCACCCTTACCAGCACGCATCGGAAACGCGCTTCGGCGGTGTATTTTCTGTTGCACCGTAAGTGGAACCGATTCTGTCGTGAGCGAAGCGCTTTCGCGCCCGTTCCGATGTTTACCGGCAGCTGGCTACCTACGGTCCCTTTGGGGGACTTTCCATCGTCTTTCGACGTCCGGCCGTTAGCCGGCAGTCTGCTCTGTGGAGCCCGGACTTTCCTCCCCGCGATCGAGATCGCGCAGCGACTGTCCAGCTAGCTTCGCCAGCCGATCCTAACACCCTTAGGACGAGGCTCCTAACAAAGCCTCCATCCGATCCTGCCTCCGGCCCGGAAAGGAACCAGTTTGTTCGCACCATAGTTCAGCTCCGCCGGCACGGTCCAATCGTCCCGCGACAGGGAGATCAGGTCTTGGTTTCGCGGAACACCGTAGAAATCCGCGCCGTTGAAGCTGGCGAAGGCTTCCAGTTTGTCGATTGCTCCCACCGCGTCGAAGGCTTCCGCGTAGAGTTCGATGGCCGCGTGAGCCGTGTAGAGGCCCGCACACCCGCAATCGTTTTCTTTGGTATGCCGTGCGTGCGGCGCGCTATCCGTTCCGAGAAAAAACTTCTTCTCCCCGGAGGTGGCCGCGTTCACCAGTGCAACTCGGTGCTGCTCACGCTTGATAATCGGCAAACAGTAGGTGTGGGGCCGGATGCCGCCATGAAAAAGCGCGTTTCGATTCAACAGCAGATGGTGAGCAGTGATGGTGGCAGCCACGTTAGGGGGTGCTCCGCGTACAAAGGCCACCGCTTCTTCGGTCGTGACGTGTTCAAGCACGATCTTGAGCCGGGGAAATCTGACGACGAGCCCTGCGAGCGTTTCTTTCAGGAATACCCTTTCTCGATCAAATACATCGACATGGGGAGCCGTGACCTCGCCATGAATGAGCAAGGGCATACCCAGTTCGCTCATGGTCTCCAGCACACCATAACAATTTTCCACGTGGGTGACACCGGAGTCCGAGTTCGTGGTCGCACCGGCGGGATAAAGCTTGGCCGCGAACACAATGCCGCTCGATCGTGCGCGGCGAATCTCCTCGGGTTGGGTGTTATCGGTGAGATACAGGGTCATGAGCGGTTCAAAAGACACCCTGCTCGGCAGTGAAGCAAGTATGCGTTCGCGATAGGCACGCACCATGTCAGTTGTTGTCACGGGCGGCTTTAGATTGGGCATCACCACCGCTCGGTGGAACCGCTTAGCCGTGTCCGGCAGCACGGCCCGCAGGTATTCCCCATCCCGAAGATGAAGATGCCAATCGTCTGGTCTTGTTAGCGTAATCTTATTGGTCATAGACCACCCTGGTCACTGGCGTTCTCGTTCGTAGCGTTCTTCAGTTTCAAAGCCATTTGGTAGAGTTCGTTGCGCTTGCCTCCGGTGATGTCCGCCGCGAGCCGCACTGCGTCCTTGGTCGGCAGCTTGTCGCACAGCAGCGCCAGCACGCGCTCTGGCGAGATCGCATAGGAGGCGGCCTTCTCTTGCCCGCCCTCCACGATAAGCACAAACTCGCCGCGTTGATGATCTTCGTGCTCGAGCATCCAGGCAAGGACCTCCGAGACCGATGCGATCTTGCCTTCCTCGAACTTCTTGGTGAGCTCGCGGAAAACCGCACACCGGCGATGGGATCCAAAACATTCGGCGAGATCGCGCAGGGTTTCCAAGATTCTATGGGGTGATTCATAGAACACGAGTTTGAAGGGCAGTGTATTAAGCGCCCCCAATACTTGGAGCCTTGCACGCTGTTGGCTCGGAAGAAACCCGTGGAACAGAAACTCCGGATTCTCCCAACCCAGCACGGACAACGCACAGATCACAGCCGACGGTCCGGGAATGGGCCACACTTTCACCCCTTCGGATCGTGCTTTGCTGACAAAGATCGATCCAGGATCACTCACTCCGGGTGTTCCAGCATCCGATACGAGCGCAATGGATTGGCCTTGCTGCATTAACGTCACCAGACGCTGGGCTTGGCGGGTCTCATTGTGTTCACGCAAAGAGACAATCTTTGCGTTTAACCCGTAATGCGATAGAAGATGTCGCGTAACCCGAGTGTCCTCGGCGGCGATAAGATCAACGGCGGACAAGACATCCAAGGCTCTCAAGGTGATGTCCCGCAGGTTACCTATCGGCGTAGCGAGCACATATAATCCTGCCTCAATTCGATCGAGAGAACGACCATGCACCACGCACTTAGGCTCCTATTGAAGATGAATTTCTCACTATACGTGGCTCTGCTCGCGCTCGCCATTACCAACGTCCATGCGCAGCACGACGGCGAGCCTCATTTAGCGGTAATTCTCCCTTTAAAATCCGATCCCCTCGGCCGGCAGGCCGATGCGGTTCGCCAAGGCATCTTGCAGGCCGCGGCGGCCAACAGGGAAGGGCTACCGGTAGTTGTCCACGCCACCAGTGATGATCCAAAAGAGATCCAGGCCACCTATGACCGTGCCGCCAGCGAAGGTGCGCGCGCCGTCATTGGGCCCCTTTCCCGTTCCGCGGTCACGGCGATCGCCAATAGTGGAAAAGTGAAAGTGCCCACACTGGCGCTGAACGCTCCCGAGGGTGACATCATTATGCCCAGGCACCTCTACATTTTTGGCCTTCAAGTGGACTCCGAGGCCCGGCAGCTCGCCCGTGTCGCCGCAAAAAAAGGCTTAAAGCGCGCCTTCATCGTGTCGGCAGAGACGCCTGTGTCTAGCCGAATCGTGCAAGCATTCAAGGCCGAATGGCTGGACCGGGGGGGTAGCATTGCGGAAGAGTTTGCCTATAACTCAGATACAACCTTGCTTTCCAAACTCAAGGACAAACCACAAACCACTGGCGCCGATGTCGTGCTCCTGGCTCTCGATTCGAGCCGTGCCAGACTTGTACGTCCCTACATTAGCGGGTCGCTGCCCGTCTTCGCGACGTCCCTGGCGTACAACAGCAACGATCCGCTGGATAACTTTGAGCTCGACGGTGTGATGTTTTTCGATATGCCTTGGCTATTGCTGCCCGATCACGCGGCGGTGGTAGCGTACAACCATTCGCTTCCCTTCGCATCGCTTGAGATCCAACGCTTTTTTGCCTTGGGTATCGACGCCTATCGCCTTGCGCAAGAGCTTATCAACCCCTTGCTCAAGATTGACGAAGAACCGCTCGATGGGGTTACTGGTCTCATCGTGCGTGGGGAAAACCAGCGTTTCGTAAGAGAACTCACTCCCGCTGATTTCCACAACGGCATCGCACGCTCCCTGGCCGACACCGCGTACAGATGATCCTCGCGGGCAATGATGCGGAGGATGCAGCCCTTGCATTCCTCCGCGATCAGGGCCTGCACCTCGTAGTCCGAAACTATCGCTGCCGCTTCGGCGAGATCGACCTCGTCATGCGCGAGGGCAATACCCTTGTTTTCGTGGAGGTGCGCATGCGTAAGAACGCCCGCTTCGGCGGAGCCGCCGAGAGCATAACGGCTCACAAACAAAAACGAATCCTCGCCGCAGCGCGCCACTATCTAGCCCAGTCCAAAGCGGTACCCGTTTGCCGTTTTGATGCCATACTCCTTTGCGAAAATAATCCTATCAACTGGATTCGCGACGCCTTCGGAGAGTAGCCGGACGGGGAAATAACCCGTACGCGGACGATCCCGGCTGTTGTGCAATAATTCCACCGGCATTTACAGCCTAACCCTGCATGGACCTCGTCAAGCGAATCGGTAAACACTTCTCGGAAAGCGCTCAGCTTAAGACACAATCCGCAAAGGTCCTCCCCGAGGCTCTCAGCCAAGCCGCCCAACGGCTTGTTCAGTGCCTGATGAATGAAGGGAAGATTCTCGCCTGCGGCAACGGAGGTTCGGCCGCCGATGCGCAACATTTCGCCGCTGAACTTGCCAATCGCTTCGAAGTCGAAAGGCCCCCCCTGGCTGCCATCGCTCTGACCACCGATAGCTCCGTTCTCACGTCCATCGCCAACGACTACCACTACGATCAGGTGTTCTCCAAACAAGTTCGTGCGTTGGGGCATCCAGGAGATGTTCTGCTGGCGATTTCCACTAGCGGGAATTCGCGCAGCATCATCGAAGCCATGCTCGCCGCCCACGAACGCCAAATGACGGTCATCGGGCTCACGGGACGCAACGGCGGAATGATGGCTGAATTGTTCGCGGAAACCGACATCCATATCTGCGTGCCGCACAACAGTACGGCACGCATCCAAGAAGTGCATATTCTTTGTTTGCACTGCCTGTGTGATGCCATCGATTGCTTATTAATGGGAGTTGAGTAATGATATATCTTCATCGTTGGATTCTGATCGGTTTTCTCGCGGCCCTACCCTCCTTGGCGGGATGCATTCCCGTGCTGCTGGCGGGCGGTGCCACGGCCGGCTACATGTTCGCGGAAGACAGGCGCACCAGCGGCGTCTATGTGGAGGACCAGGGAATCGAGTTCAAGGCCAGCAGCCGGATTAAGGAGCGTCACTCCGGTCAGGTGCACATTAACGCAACCAGTTTCAATCGCGTCGTCCTCCTAACCGGCGAAGTGCCCAGCGAAGAAGTCAAGGCGAGCGTGACGGAGATCGTCAAAGGTATCGAGAACGTCCGTAGTGTGCAGAATGAAACCGTGGTGGCTGGCGCCAGTGCCATGAGTGCCCGAGCCAATGACTCTTACACCACGACAAAGGTAAAAAGCCGGTTGGTGGGAACGAAGGACCTTTCCGCCACTCACATCAAAGTCATCACGGAAAACAACACCGTGTACTTGATGGGGTTGGTCACCCATCGCGAGGCCGAAATGGCCTCCGAGGTCGCTCGGACAACATCCGGCGTGTTAAAAGTCGTAAAGGTCTTCGAGTACGTCGACTAGGGCCTTGGCCAAGGCTAAACTAAAAGCCATTAGATCTGCCTTCCCCTAGTAGTTGCCCCGTACATCACAACTTGCTATTCCCCTCGCCTCCGATCCTAACGAGGCCGTAGGTATTGGGGCGGCAGAGCGGGAGACCGGTTTGTCGAAAGACACTCTTCGCATTTGGGAGCGGCGCTACGGCTTTCCTCAGCCTACGCGGGACGCGCACGGAGAGCGGACCTACCCCACCGAGCAAGTCGAAAAGTTACGCCTGATCCGGCGCCTGATGGAGCGCGGCCTGCGGCCCGGGAAGATCATGGCTTTGGATCTAAACGCGCTGGAAACGCTTAGCGTCCAAACTACCCAAGCGGATCGAGGCCGTGCGGATCTGGCGCAAATCCTCGATTTATTGCGCGATCACGACGTGGCCGAACTGCGCCGGCAACTCTCGCAAGCCCTCATGCGGCAGGGCTTGAGGCACTTCGTGCTCGACACCGTCGCCCCCCTCAATGAGCGGGTCTGCGATAGCTGGATGAGAGGCGACCTCGAGTTGTTCGAAGAACATTTGTACTCCGAACAGATACAAGGCACCCTACGCAGCGCCATTCATTCGATACAACATGAAGGCCGGACGCCACGAGTGTTACTCGCCAGTTTTACCGGTGAATCCCGCGCGCTGCTCATGATGGAAGCTCTGTGTTGCGTGGAAGGCGCCATTTGCTTCGGCCTCGGCGCGCAAACACCGTGCAGGGAAATCGCGCGTGCGGCCACGGCCCACGACGCCGATATCGTGGGCTTAGCGTTTGAAACCTTCAATCAAGATGTCATCTCAGGGCTTTCCGAACTGAGAACCCTATTACCTCGTAGCGTGGAGATGTGGGCGAGCGGTAAGAACGCCGCCCGGACGAAGAAACCCACACAGGGCGTTGAGTTCGCCTACGAGATAAACCGCGTTCCGGCCTTACTACACAAGTGGCGGTCAAGTCATGGCCTCTAGCCCCGCCCTTCCACAGGCCGAATTCGAGCGCAAGATCGTCTCGGTGGCTGATATTTCCGAGCGCTGCCTTCATCTACCCAAGCCCGTGGTATTCACCAACGGCTGCTTCGATATTCTGCATCGCGGCCATGTCACGTATTTGGCGCAGGCCCGGGCGCTGGGCGCCAGTCTCATCGTGGGCTTGAACTCCGATGAGTCCGTTCGCCGTTTGGGTAAGGGGGAAGATCGCCCGATCAATTGCCTGCAAGACCGCATGGCGGTGATCGCGGCATTGGAGTGCGTCGATCTCGTCACCGCCTTTGAAGAGGACACGCCACTCGGCTTGATTCTTCTGTGCAGACCACAAATACTCGTCAAAGGCGGAGACTGGTCCGCCGAGAACATCGTCGGCGCTCCTGAAGTCTTGTCCTGGGGCGGTCGAGTACACTCCATCCCTTTTATACACGACCGCTCGACCACTCGCTTGGTGGAGCGCATCCGATCGTTGTAAACAAGCAGTGAAGCGCTTCGCCTATGAGCGAAGCCAAGTTAGGAGAAACGTGCATGTCTAGCCCTGCGTCCAGTACGTCGTCTACATTTAGCCGCGATGTATGGGGCCTCATAGGACCATTCTGGAGATC
>JBKKAO010000195.1:0-3923 GCA_046714645.1 Burkholderiales bacterium
AATGGCAAAAAGCCTCTGCTTGATAGGACGCTCCTATCGAGCAGAGGCTTTGAGAGACTTGAATTGACTAGCTAGGCGGTAACGTTGTCAGCGACTTCGTGGGCTCGATCGAGCGCGTCGACGAGGGTTTCTTCTGGGAGAGCGTTTAGAGTGGCGGCCAGAACATCGGCCTCGAGGTAGGTGTTTTGCGGAATCGTGGTGGAGTCGAGCTTTGCGACAAACATCGCCGCGGCGCCTGCGGCGCGCAGAAGCCTATCGCGCTCGGCCATGAGTATTTCCACTTCACTGCGTAGCATTGCTAGTTCTTGTCCTTGGTAACGGCGAGACACTACAACTCCCTTTACAGCAGCACTTTGCAACATCATTTCCCCTATTTATTGATTGCTACCGATACGAGTGCCGGGTGCAGGACTTGAACCAGGTCACCCGGTACGATCCCTACGAGATATCCCCTTTTCCCCCGTTTATGTAGACCTTGGCAAGGTCAAGGATTGTTCTCTCCAGGTATATCGGCAAGGGCTTACGAATACCTAAGGGCGAAGTTCCGCCTACCATATAACCCGTGTGGCGGGTGCCTTTTTCTTGCCCACGGGATAAGGGTTAAAGGCCTCTAACGCAAGATGCGGTAGAGCATGTGCAGCATGCCCGCGGTGGCGCCCCAGATGTGCCTGCCCTGATAGGGCATGGAGTAATAGTGCCGGTGGCGTCCATTGATGACGTCGGAATGCCGGCGATGGTTCTGAGGATCGAGAAAGAAACTCAGTGGCACCTCGAAGACTTCAGCCACCTCGAAGGGATCCGGAGAGAGCTCGATGGGGGGTTCAATCCATCCCACCACCGGTGTGACACGAAATCCCGTTTGGATATCCCACTCCGGTAACTCTCCGATGAGTTGCACCAGGTCTCTCGCCAACCCGGTTTCTTCCTCCGCTTCACGCAAGGCCGTGAAGGCCCGGCTACCGTCTCCTTCATCCACGCGCCCGCCTGGGAAACTGATCTGGCCGGCGTGATCGTGAAGATGCGCGGTGCGCTGAGTGAGCATGACCGTCAGCCCGTCTGGCCGGTTGATCAGGGGCACCAGCACGGCCGCGGGCGTGGGAACTCTCTCCGGCGGGTGAAGATATCGCGGCAACACGCCCTCTTCCGAACTCGAGGGAAGCCCCCGTGCAAGCCGCTTCTCAATCTCGTCCTTAGCGAGGAGCCTCATCGCGAGGTCCCCTTCAAGCTGTTCCATCCCACATTGCCCGCTCAAAGGTACTACGCCGCCGGATTATAAAGTCGGCGTGCTTGTGCTGCGTTTCTTACGTAAGAGGTTCGAGCTTGTCAATCTCGTCGCGCACGGCTTCCAGATGAGGATTGAGCCGAAGCGCGGTTTGAAAAGCTAGCCGGGACGACGCTTCATCGCCCCCGGCCAGACATATTTCACCCAAACCGGCAAGCGCTCCGAAGTGGCGTGGCTCAAGCTCCAGCACTCGGTGAATATCTCGCACGCTCTCCTCATCGCGGCCCAGCAGATAGTAGAGCGTGGCCCGCTTATTCCACGCCTCGGCGTAGTTAGGGCAGGCGCGCAAAAGGGAAACCAAGCGTGTCTCGGCGATATCGAAACGATGCGCGGCAATGTCCGTCGCGGCCTTATTCAGCACCTGCGCGGCTCGGTGGTGGGGATAATGCATCCACAGGGCCCAGATATCATCCTCCACCAAAGCAGCGTCCGAGGCCGTAGACGTTAGATAGCTGAATAGTTGATCCAGTCGAGTGGGTAGGGTAGGCGATGGATGCCTTGTGCCCAGTTGGGTAACGAGATTGAGCGTGTCTGCGTAGGTAGCGGCGTGCATGAGTTCCTCCTACCCCCATTTGAATCAAGGTCTATACCAGGGGGGTCATCTCTGCGCGGACGCCTACCACGGCCAAGGCAGTCATGTTCACCAATCGCCGAACCGTCGCGGTTGGAGTCAGGATGTGACACGACTTGGCAGCACCTAATAGGATAGGGCCCACCGTAATTCCCTCACCAGCGATGACCTTGAGCAGATTGAAGGTAATGTTGGCCGCGTCCAGCGTGGGCATGATGAGGAGGTTGGCCTCGCCCTTGAGCCGCGAGTTTGGAAAGACCTGCATTCGAATTTCCTCTGACAAGGCCGCATCCCCATGCATCTCACCTTCCACCTCCAAGCTGGGCGCCACGCATTCCAACAACGTACGCACGCGGCTCATCTTCTGCGCGGAGGCGGTGTCGGCGCTGCCAAAACTCGAATGGGAGAGCAGCGCCACCTTAGGCGTTAGACCGAATCGCCGAACCTCGTCGGCAGCCATCACGGTGATTTGCGCCAATTCTTCCGCGTTCGGATCGCAGTTCACGTAGGTATCGCAGATGAAAAGAGTGCGCTGGTCGAGGAGCAATAAGTTCATGGCCGCGAACTGCTTTCCGCCTTGGCGCAGCCCGATCACATCGGAGATGTAGTTGAGATGGGTCGAGTGCTCGCCATAGGTCCCGCACAACATGGCGTCCGCGTCGCCTTGCCGCACCATGAGCGCGCCGATCAAGGTGGTGCGGCGGATGATCTCACGCTTCGCCACTTCCACGGACACACCCCTGCGTTCCATGATCTGGTGATACAAGCGCCAGTAGTTGCGGAACCTCGGATCGCTGTTGGGGTTGATCAACTCGAAGTCTTTACCGGACTGAATGCGTAGCCCCAGTCTCTTGATACGAGTGTTCACCACCTCCGGGCGGCCCACCACGATCGGTTGTGCGATAGCTTCGTCAACGACCACTTGCACCGCATGCAAGACACGCTCGTCCTCGCCCTCGCAGTAGACCACGCGTTTGCGTTCTTCTTTCTTCGCCGCATCGAATACAGGCTTCATGATGAGGCCCGAGTGATAGACGAACTGAGTCAGTTGATCACGATAGGCATCCAGGTTGGCGATGGGGCGCGTGGCCACACCGCTTTCCATGGCGGCTTGTGCCACCGCCGGCGCGATCTTCACGATCAAGCGCGGATCGAAGGGCTTTGGAATGAGGTACTCGGCGCCGAACGCAACACTGCTTTTGCCATAGGCCATGGCCACTACATCGGATTGCTCTTGTTGAGCGAGCTGAGCGATCGCGTGCACGGCCGCCAGCTTCATCGCCTCGGTAATGGAGGTTGCACCTGCGTCCAGCGCTCCACGAAAAATGAAGGGGAAACACAACACGTTATTTACTTGATTGGGGTAGTCCGATCTCCCGGTGGCGATAATGCAATCGGGTCTAACATCCTTAGCCTCTTCCGGAAGAATTTCCGGTGTGGGATTCGCCAAGGCCAGGATGATGGGGTCTTTCGCCATCTTGGCGACCATCTCGGGCTTAAGCACACCTCCGGCGGAAAGCCCCAAGAAAATATCGGCGCCCTCCATCACATCGCCCAAGGTACGCGCATTGGTTTGTTTCGCATACTTTTCCTTGTAAGGGTCCATCTCCTCCTTGCGGCCTTGATAGACGACCCCCTTGATGTCGGAAACCGTGACGTTTTGAATTCTCAAGCCAAGGTTCAGCAATAGGTCAAGACAGGTCAAAGCGGCGGCGCCCGCGCCTGAACACACGAGCCGTGCATCCTCGATTTTCTTGCCCACTACCTTGAGCCCGTTGAGTACGGCCGCGCCCACGATGATGGCAGTGCCGTGCTGGTCGTCGTGGAACACAGGGATGTTCATCCGTTCTCGCAGCTTACGCTCGACGTAGAAACACTCCGGTGCCTTGATATCCTCCAAGTTGATGCCGCCAAAGGTGGGCTCCAGACTGCGGATGATGCCGACCAGCTTGTCCGGGTCGCGCTCGTCGATCTCGATGTCGAACACGTCGATCCCGGCGAAGGTCTTGAACAGGACCGTCTTGCCTTCCATCACCGGCTTGGCCGCGAGGGCGCCGATCGCGCCCAGGC
>JBKKAO010000196.1:0-4325 GCA_046714645.1 Burkholderiales bacterium
AACAAACTCGCCGGTGCTCGCACTTTCGTTCCCGGTCTTGCGCTTGCGGGGGTCATGAATGTCTGCCGGCATGGTGAGGGAGTTCCACAAAATGCCCTGCCTTTATCGTTACTTGTATCGATTAGAAACCTCTCCCCTGGGACGCTCTGTGCGTTGGCGCGCATAGACTTGACCGCATCAATGGAAGTGACCTACCTTCTCCCCGCATGCGGGGAGAAGGGTAATGTCACGGATTACCGATCACGCTAATGCTCGCTCCACAAATTCCAGGCGATCCTGTCCCCATAGCAACTCATCTCCAATCGCATAGGTGGGCACGCCGAACACGCCCTTGGCAATCGCCGCCTGCGTGTAAGTTTCATAAAGCGCCTTGGCTTCCTCGCCACGCGCCTGCAACGCATTGAAATCCAAGCCTTCCGAGCGTACGATGTCTGCGATGGTGCCGGGATCGGCGCAGTTTTTCTCGTCGGCCCAGCAACCTCTGAGGAACCCGAAGGCCAATCGGATGGCGACCGCCGCTCCAGCCACCTGGTCCGCCGCGATGATGAGGTGCGACGCCGGTTCTGCCGCGTAAGGGAAGAATTTCGGCTCGATGGTCAGCGGCACGCGGAGGTAGTCGCGCCAACGCTTGAGTTCCATGAAGCGATAGGCTTGTCTTTGCGCGGGGCGCTGTTTGACCGGCAATCCTCCGGAGGCGGCGAACAGCTTGCCGATATCAATGGGTTTGATCCGCACTCGGGCCTTGTGCAACGTGGTCATGGCGGTGAATCGCGGATGACCCAGATAGGTCCAAGGAGAAACGGGGGACATGAAATAGTCAACGGTCTTGCTCATAGTATATTTCTGGCTCCTTGCTTGAAGAGAGTTGCTTAATTCGCCGTCCAAGCTTAGCACGCCAATTCAGATATCTTGATGCATGCAATGCCCAGGTCATGAAACCAGACTAATGATCCGCGGTATGACCACGGAAGGGGGCGAGCACGGAATTCGCGTGAAGGCCGGCGTGCCTAGTTTCCTTGTGTAGTCCATCGAATTATGAGAGGAGGTACCTCGTGCAGGCTCTCGCCAAACACGCTGTGGCAGTAGGCTTCATGACGTTTTTTGTCCGCTCTGGAATACTACGAGCGGAGATGATGTGCCCAGACTCCCTAGCCGTACACCAACGGGCCGAGGTTCCGGCCGGCTGGTCGGTCACGTTGGGAGAAACACCCCCGCGCCTATCCAGTGTCACCCTATATGACGGGCAGCCCGCGAATCGCGTCTCGCTAAAACACACGAAACGACAGTCATCCGGACGCGAGATCACGCTCACATGGATATTGCCGGAAACTTCAAGGAACATCTATCTCCAGTGCGGTTACGAGCGAACGGCGGCCTTAATTTCCTCGCCTTTACCGCCCGGGACCACACGCTGCGACGCGGTCTTCGATCGCACTACGACCTACGCAGGGGGCGCCGCGGTGATCAAGAGAATGGTGTGCAGATGAGCGTATAAGGGACGTTTTAGAACGCTGTCGTGCGCTCACGCCGCCGCCGTGCGTGTCCGAACCAGATCGGGTCAAACCACCTGGATGGTGGCGGGATCCCATTCTGGCTGCGGATAGCTCATCTTTAGATCGCGGAGCGCCTCCTTGAGCACCGAGGAGATGACGATATTCCGGTTGGTTTTGGAGTCCGCCGGCACGATGTACCAAGGCGCAAACTCGGTGGAAGTCGCCATTAGGGCATCTTCGTAAGCTCGCATGTAATCGCTCCACAGCTTACGTTCTTCTAGGTCCTTGGGATTGAACTTCCACCGCTTCTGCGGAGTGTCCACGCGCTCCTGAAGCCGCTTCTTCTGTTCCTCCTTCGAGATGTGCAGAAAGAACTTCAATATCAAGGTCCCGTTCTCGGCTAAGGTGCGTTCGAACTCGTTGATCTGCAGGTAACGCTCTTTACAAGTATCCAGGCCGATCCATTTGTGCACCCGCACGATGAGCACATCTTCATAGTGGCTGCGGTTGAACACCACGATCTCGCCCTTGCCCGGCGCTTCCCGGTGGACGCGCCAAAGGAAATCGTGCGAAAGCTCCAACGGAGTCGGCGCCTTGAATCCCACGGCCCGCACACCGAGCGGGTCCACTTCACTGAACACATGCCGAACCACGCCGTCCTTACCGGAAGTATCCATGCCTTGAAGGACGACCAGCACCGCGTGCTTGCCTTGCGCAAAGAGGAGATCTTGCAAGCGATCGATCTCCTTACTCAATTGCGCCAGTAACTGCGCGCCACTCTCCTTGGAGCTGGGTACCGCGCTCTTATCGCCCGGATCTTTGCCGCCAAGGTCGAGCTTCGATCCAGGCTTTAACCGGTACTTCGCATGATTCATTCTGGCCTCTGTTTATGCTTCATCTCCACAGTTTACCGACGCAAGTTACCTACGCAAATAAGCTTCTCCGGGAAAGTAGCGATCACAAAAATAACATGCCCCCACGGGTAGGAAGCTGGGAATCCGATAGTAGCTCTCCCGAATCGTCCTCAAGATCCGGTCGCGATAGACGTCGTAGTTGAATCCTTCGCCCGCGATCAGCGTAAAGCGCGCGCCGTCTTGATGGATCGCTGTTTCCTCGGCGCGGGAGAAGAACGGCGCGTATTCTCCGGCCGCCGGCACGCCCTTATGCAGCACCAGCAATCGCCGTCCCGCGAAGCGCCGAAAATCCGTGAGGAGGTCATCGTGGCGGCCATGATAGGTGGTCAAACCCCATACCGGGACATAGACGCCGGAGTGATAGGAGGCGATGGCTGCCACCGAATAGCCCGCCGACACCAGGATGGCATTCCCGCGATAGGGCTCAATTTGTTTCAACAACTCGGGCATCCGGGTGTGATAGACGATGCCGTCGTGCGCTTTGGTCTTCTGCCAAGTACTCATGGGCAAGGCCACAACGGCGAACACCGCCACGACGTGAAGCAAGGAGAACGTGCCGAGATAAATCAGGCTAGGCCGAAGCTCACGCTCGGTCAGCGGCGCCACCGCGGAAGCGAAGAAGAGCGGGATAAACCCAAACATCCAATGCAGGCCGACGGTTTTCCCCAATGACACCACGGCGAATAAGGCGTAGGGCAAGACCCACAGCAACTGCAGCGCACGCAAGGCGGGCGTCTTCCACCCGGCGCGCAGGCGCTCTTGCACGCGCGACAGGCGGTAAAGCGCGAAGGGACACAGCGTGTAGAACGTGCATAGCACGTACAACGCGATGGTTTTGACTCCCAGGGTGGCGTTACTCGTACGGTTATAGGCGTTAAACAATAACGTCGACCAGCAGTGGTTGTAGTTCCACCACGCGTGCAGCAGGCCAAAGGGCAGCGCAGCCAAGACAATTAGACCCGCGGCCTTCCAACGGTTCTTCACATCGGGCGAGACTGCGAGAAACGCGAGGTAGGAAAATCCAAGAAGTACCGCGAAGTACTTCGATAAGAAAGCGCAACCCAGCAGTATCCCCGCCGTGACGTACCAACGTAGCGCGCCTTCATGCACGGCCAGGACGAAGCTTGCCGCGGACAGCGCCATCAGTATGATCAAAGGCGTGTCCGTGGTGATGATGACATTGATCAAATTCGCCGGAACGAGAAGAATCAAACATCCGGCGAGATATGCGCGCTCGCTACCAAGACGCCTCAACAAGGCCACGAATACCAGGCTCACCACCAACGGCGCGATGACCGAAGGCAAGCGCACCACCAAGGGCGCGCTGGACCACTGGAGCATGAGCCATGCGATCCAACCGATCATGGGAGGATGATCGTAGTAGCCGTAGTCCGGATACTGTCCCCAGAAAAGAAAGTAAGCTTCGTCGCTCAGAATTGGGAACCGAGCAGCGATGAGCAGGCGCAGTAGCAACGATGCGCCCAGCAGGACGAAGTACGCGCGGCGCCACTTGGTCTGGTCCGCGACGGATGAGGTGTGTTGCATCACTTCAGAGCACAAGGAGCAAAGGGTCAAAGTGAGTGCGTGGCTAGAGACCGGCGGCATGATAGCGGAGGTGTGCGGCCACCTGGCGAGGAGTTTTCTTGCTCTGTGCGTGGCGGTGGCGATCACCACGCTCAGCGCCTGTGGCGGCTCCGGTCCGGCACAGTCCTCCCCGGATCGAAACGCCTTCATCGTCGAGGGCGCATCCTCCTTCGCTTTTCAGCAGCCACAACCTCGCCTCGGCGCGGCCCAACTAGCCTTGTTCGCACAAGGAAGGGAGGAGTTCGAACGGCGTTGTGTGCCCTTCCCTTCCATCGGCGGACAGTGGGGTCGCGGACCCTTATCCAACGCGCGGTCTTGCGCGCAATGCCATGAG
>JBKKAO010000197.1:0-6883 GCA_046714645.1 Burkholderiales bacterium
GCGCGGAAGCCTCGCACCTGGGGGCAGCGTGATCAAGGTTTCAGGGCAGAAGAAGAGTTATCACCAAGGCCCGGCGAAAGTCTTCGAGCGTGAGGAGGACGCCTTCCGCGCGATCAAGGAAGGCCGCATCCAACCCAACGACGTCATGGTGATTCGCTACGAAGGCCCCAAAGGCGGACCGGGCATGCGCGAGATGCAGCTGGTTACGGGTGCGCTTCAAGGCGCGGGGCTGGGCGATACCGTCGCGCTTATGACCGACGGCCGTTTCTCCGGTGCCACGCGGGGTTTCGTGATCGGCCACATCGTGCCGGAAGCAGCTCAGCGCGGCCCCATCGCGGCGCTAATGGATGGCGACATCATCACCATCGATGTAGACAAACGGCGCTTAGACGTGAGCCTCAGCGAGGAACAAATAAAACAACGCCTCGCCAGTTGGATAGCGCCTAAGCCGCGTTACACCGGCGGGGTTTTCGCGAAGTATGCGCGGCTTGTATCGGATGCCTCAAAAGGGGCCGTGACAGATTTGGTTGAGGAGTGGTCATGAAGATAGCAATCGTAGGTTGCGGCGCCATGGGTAGTGTGTACGCCGCGCTGCTCGCTCACGCGGGGCATGAGGTCTGGGCCATCGATTCGTGGCAGGAGCACGTCGATGCCATGCGAAGCCATGGCCTACGTCTAGAGGGCGCCTCCGGCGATCGCACCGTGCCGGTGAATGCCACCACTCAAGCCTCAGAAGCCGGTCCATGCGAGCTGGTGATCATCGCCACCAAGGCCATGCACGTGGAGAAGGCGGCGCAAGCCTCTCGGGTGCTGTTGGGTCCCAACACGATGGTGCTCTCCATTCAAAACGGTTTGGGCGGTCCCGATACGGCGGCGAGGGTGCTTGGGCGGGAGCGAATCATGGTGGGCGTCGTGGGCGGCTTTGGCGCCTCCATGCGCGGCCCAGGGCACGCTCATCACAACGGCTGGGAGCTGGTGCGGCTGGGCGAAATAAACGGCCCCGTCTCGCCTCGATTGCAGAAAATTGCCGAAGTCTGGGCTTCCGGCGGATTCCGGGTGAAATGTTTCGATGACATCGACCAACTCGTATGGGAAAAACTAATCTGCAACGTTTGCTTCTCCGGCACTTGCACCCTGACCGAGATGACCATCAGCCAGGTGATGGGCAATGCCGACGCGTGGACCTGCGCATCGAACTGCGCCATCGAAGCCTACAACCTCGCCAAGGCTCGTAACATTCGCGTGGACATCGATGACCCCGTGCGCTATGTGCACGACTTCGGCGCTAAGATCCCCGATGCGCGGCCCTCCATGCTGCTCGATCACATGGCGGGCAGAATGTCGGAAATAGACTTCATCAACGGCGCCATTCCCGTGGCGGCGCAGGCCCTGGGAGTCGCCACCCCGTTTAACACCGTCGTGAGCACTTTAGTGCGGGCGAAAGAACGCAAAATGGGCGTGCGAAAGTAATTTGATCAGAACAATTAGGAGACGGGCATGCAACAGCTTCAAATGTACATCGATGGCAAATTCACCGATTCGGCCTCGGGCAAGTGGTTCGATAGCTACAACCCCTTTACGGCCAAGGTGTGGGCGCAAGTGGCACAAGGCGATGCGCAAGACGTGGATCGCGCCGTTCAAGCCGCCCATCGCGCCTTCACCCAGGGCGCTTGGCCGCAACTCACCGCCAGCCAGCGCGGCATGTTGCTGCATAAGCTGGGCGATCTGATCGCGCGCGATGCGAGGAAGCTAGCTGAGCTTGAAGTCTGCGACAACGGCAAGCTCATCGCCGAGATGCAAGGCCAAGTCAATTACATCCCGCAGTGGTTTTACTACTTCGGGGGCATGGCGGACAAGATTCAAGGCGCGGTGATCCCCTTGGACAAGAAGGGCTACTTCAATTTCACGCGGCATGAGCCGCTTGGGGTCGTGGCCGCCATCACCGCCTGGAACTCGCCACTGCTGTTGCTGGCGTGGAAGCTCGCACCCGCGCTCGCGGCCGGTAATACGGTGGTCATCAAGCCTTCGGAGTTCACCTCCGCCTCGACGCTGGAGTTCATCAAGCTGGTGGAAGAAGCCGGATTCCCTGCTGGGGTCGTCAATGTTGTAACCGGTTTTGGAAGAGACGTGAGCAGCCTCACCACCCATCCTCTGGTACGCAAGATTGCCTTCACCGGTTCGGACACCACCGGGCGCGCGATCAATGAGGCGGCAGCGAAAACTTTCAAGCGCGTCACTTTGGAACTCGGCGGTAAGTCACCCAATATCGTGTTCGAGGATGCCAAAATCGAGGACGCGGTGAACGGCGCGGTCTCCGGCATATTCGCCGCTACCGGACAAACCTGCATCGCCGGATCGCGCCTGCTGCTACAAGAAAGCGTGCACGACCGGTTTATGGAGAAGCTGATCGCGCTCGCCAAGACTGCACGCATGGGCGACCCCATGAGCACGGACACGCAAGTGGGGCCTATCACCACGCGGCCGCAATATGAAAAAGTGCTGGGTTACATCGACATCGCCAAGAACGAAGGCGCGCATTTGGCACTGGGCGGCGGTCCCGCCAGGCGCCCGGAATGCGGCGATGGCTGGTTCGTCGAACCCACGGTGTTCACCGGTGTCACGAACGACATGCGCATCGCGCAAGAAGAAGTCTTCGGACCCGTGCTCTCGGTGATTAAATTCAAGGATGAGGAAGAAGCCACCGCGATCGCCAACGACGTGCGCTTCGGCTTAGGCGCCGGCGTGTGGACCAGCGACATCGGCCGCGCCATTCGCATGTCCGAGCGCATTCAAGCAGGTACCGTGTGGGTCAACACTTATCGGGCCGTGAGCTACCTCTCGCCCTTCGGTGGCTACAAGGATTCGGGACTCGGGCGCGAGAGCGGCCAGGAAGCGATTCGAGAGTATTTGCAAGTGAAGAGTGTTTGGATCAACACGGGGGCAGCGACGGGTAATCCGTTTGTGCTTCGCTAGACTTTAGGAGCAAGGATATGAAAGGCGTCGTATTCCCTGGCAACCGCCAGTTGCAAATTCTAGACTTCCCCGATCCCACACCGGGATTAGGTGAAGTGGTGTTGGAAATCAAAGCCTCCGGCATGTGCGGCAGCGATCTGAAGTTCTATCGCGCGGTCGGTGGCGCATCGGCTCTAGGGCTAGGCAAGATCAGCGGCCCCCTCGTCGCCGGACATGAGCCCTGCGGCGTGGTGGCGGCAGTGGGCCCGGGCGTTTCGGAAAAGCAAGCCAAGATTGGAATGCGTGTCATGCAGCATCACTATCGCGGATGCGGCGTATGCGAGCACTGCAACACGGGTTGGATGCAGTTGTGCGTCGAAGGCGTGGCGGAAGTCTACGGCGTCACCGGCCATGGCGCGCATGCGAGGTACATGAAGTGCCCGGCGCGCACGTTGGTGCCGCTGCCAGAGGAATTGTCCTTCGATGCGGGGGCTGCCATCTCTTGCGGTACCGGCACCGCTTGGGGTGCGCTGCACCGCTTGGGGCTGCAAGGCGACCAAACCATCGCGGTCTTCGGACAAGGTCCCGTTGGGCTCTCCGCCACCTTGCTGGCGGCGGAGATGGGCGCACGCGTGATCGCGCTCGATACCAGCGAAGAGAGATTGGCCCGCGCCAAGGGCTTCGGCGCGGACGTGCTCATCAATCCCGCCAAGACCGAAGACGTCGTTCAAGCCATTCGCGATGCAACTCATGGCCGAGGAGCGCATGCCTCCATCGATGCCTCCTCCTCGCCGCAAGCGCGAGCGCAAGCGGTGAAGTGCGTACGCACCTGGGGCAAAGCCTGCTTCGTCGGCGAGGGCGACAGCGTGACCCTGGATGTCAGTAACGATCTGTTGCGCCGGCAAGTGACCTTGATCGGATCGTGGACCTTCTCCACCGTAGGGCAAGCGGACTGCGCGCGCTATGTGGCCGATCGCGACATCGACCTCGACAAGCTGTTCACGCACCACTGGAAGCTTGAGCAAGCGGAGGAAGCCTACCAACTCTTCGATAAGCAGGCCTCCGGCAAGGGCGTGATTCGGCCTTCTTAGGAGCGCAGCGTGTTCGAGGGTTTCAAGCTTACGCAAATCGAGGCAGGCGAGGTGTCGGTCCGCGCCCGCGTAGGCGGCTCGGGGCCGCCGCTGTTGCTGCTCCACGGTAATCCGCAAACCCACGTGATGTGGCACTTAGTGGCACCCGCGTTGGCTCGGTATTTCACCGTAGTAGCTACCGATATCACCGGCTATGGCATGAGCAGCAAGCCGCCCTCCATACCCGGTCACGCGCCTTATTCCAAGCGAGCCATGGCGCGCACGCAGGTCGAGGTGATGCGCCAGTTTGGAAACGAGCGTTTCGGCGTCGTGGGACACGATCGAGGAGGGAGAGTGGCGTACCGCATGGCGCTCGACCATCCGGATGCCGTGACGAAACTCGCGGTGCTCGACATTATCCCCACGGGCGAATCTTTTGACCGAGGTGGAAAGGACTTCGCGCTGGGCTATTACCACTGGTTTTTCTTCGCGCAACCCGCGCCCTTGCCCGAGCGGCTCATCAACGCCGACCCGGAGTGGTTTTGGCACTGGCACACGGCCAGAGGACCGCGCGATATGTTTGCTCCGGAAGCGCTAGAGGACTACCTCGCGTGCTTCCGCAACCCCGAGACCGTCCGCGGCATGTGCGAAGACTATCGCGCGGGAGCGGGCATCGATTGCGAGATCGATGCCGCCGACAAGCAATCTGGTCATCGCATCGCCTGTCCGGTACTGGCGCTATGGGGTGCCAAAGCAAAATTAGAATCCTGGTACGACACCCTCGCCATCTGGCGCGAGTGGGCAAACGACGTTCAAGGCCGTGCACTTGATTGCGGCCACTATCTCGCTGAGGAAAAACCGGAAGAAACAGCGGCACATCTGCTCGCCTTCTTTCGTTAACGTCCAACTTTTAAGGTAGAGAGGCTTCCATGAGAATTTCCATCAGCACACTCCAGAAGATGAAGGCCGACGCGCAGAAGATCGTCATGGTTTCCTGCTACGACGCGAGCTTCGCCGCGTTGTGCGAAAACGCCGGGGTCGATATTTTTCTCGTGGGCGATTCGCTCGGCATGGTGGTGCAAGGCCACGACTCCACTCTTCCGGTCACCATCGATGAGATGGTCTATCACACTCGCTGTGTGGTGCGAGGCAGCCAGAAATCCTTCGTGCTGGGCGACCTTCCCTTCGGCAGCTATCAGATCAGCCCGCAGCAAGCGTACAAGAATGCCGCCAAACTCATGGCGGCCGGGGCGCAAGCGGTGAAGCTCGAAGGCGGCGCCATCATGGCGGAGACGGTGGCTTTCTTGACCTCGCGCGGCATCCCAGTATTCGGCCACCTGGGTCTGACACCACAATCCGTACACGCGTTGGGCGGCTACAAGGTGCAAGGTAAGACCGAGGCGGCCGCCGAGCGCATCCGCGCCGATGCGAAGCTGCTCGAACAATCCGGTGCCTGTGGCCTGGTGCTCGAATGCGTCCCCACCGCCCTAGGCAAGCAGATCACCGATGACCTCACCATCTTCACCATCGGCATCGGCGGCGGACCTCACTGTTCCGGCCAGGTCCTGATCCTGCACGATATGCTTGATGTCTACCCTGGGAAGAAAGCCAAGTTCGTGAAGAATTTCATGGCGGGCGCCACGTCCATTCAGCACGCGATGCAGAATTACGTGAAGGAAGTGAAGGATGGATCCTTCCCGACGCCTGAGTATTGCTTCTAGCAAGCTGTGATATCAGAGTATTCGTATCCAGTGCGTACATCAATGCTTTTCACGCTTGCTGTCTTTGACCTTCCCATCGCGAATTTCCTCCGCTAGCGGAAAGTCTGGCCACGCCCCTGCCAAGTCTCGCACGTGCGCGGGCCAATCGGCAATCCATTTACTTTTGGATACCCCCGCGGACTGAGCGGCGGCCTGCATCAACTTCTCGGTGTCGTCGTCTAAAAAAATAGTGACCTGTCCCATGATCGTTTGCGCTCTAAAGATAATGTAATTGGCAGTATTGTGCCGATTCTTAATCACACAAGGCGGCGTGGCGGACGCCTCCCCCGACAGGTGCAGCGTATGGCTACCTAGGATGTAATGGGCGCCAAGATCATGTAACGCCTTTTCTGCACATCTATTCCAGCCGCCCTTCGATCAGACTCCACTCGGACGTCATCGGTATAACCCGAGAGGATCGATTTTCCTGTCCCTAATGTATGACGGGGCCAAGTTTGGGGCAGTTGATATCGCGAAGTCAGCCGAGAGTGCTACTCCCGGTGGCCACGATTCTTCCTTCTTTCGACGGTCCGTTCACGACCCTAAACGGACACATCCTCACAGCGAGGCCTCGGCTTCGATTGAAGCAAGCCGACTTTTCTATCTCACCTTGACGACGACCTTGCCTTTTGTACGTCTTTTTTCGACATAGGCCAGAGCCTCGTTGGTCGATTCGAATGGAAAAACCCGATCCACAACTGGTCGAATAATCCCAGCATCGATGAGGCGACCGATCTCCCGTAACTGGTCTCCGTTTGCTCTCATGAAAAGAAATGCATAGCTCACGCGATGACGTTTTGCTTTCTTCCTGATTCGATTGCTCATCAGGCGTATGACCTGTCTCAAGATCCAGGACGCTCCAATGTCTTTCGCAAAACCGGGATCAGGTGGACCGGAGATCTAGATGAGCTTTCCACCAGGCTTGAGCACTTGGAGTGATTTTTCGAGCACCTCTCCCCCGAGACTATTCAAAACCACATCGTAGTCCCGCAGGATTGTTGCGAAATCGTTCTTGCTGTAATCGATGACGATATCCGCACCGAGGGCTTTTACCCAATCGAGATTCGCCGTACTCGTTGTCGTCGCTACGAGCGCCCCAAC
>JBKKAO010000198.1:0-4496 GCA_046714645.1 Burkholderiales bacterium
GAAGTACGGCATGCGAAGAAAGGCGTCCCGCCACTGTCCCGCGGCGCCTTGCCGTTGCGTGCCTTGCGCTTTCGCGGTCACATCATCGTACGCGCCACCGTGCCCGCGAACCATCTCCAGTGCGCGCTGGAGATTTCCTTCCTGCGGCCGGTCAGCGGATTCGAAGTTCAACACGATGATGTGATGTGTCCCATCGCTGGCGCCGTTGACGTAGGCTTCCGTAGCATCCAGCAGGCGCGTGTTGGCGGGATAGAGATGGGACTGGCTAATGGCCCGCACGCATAGTGCGGCTTGATAAAAATCCTTGAAGCGTACGCTTGTGGCGGCGCGGTAGATGGGTCGCTGCCGCAGCCGCATCCACGCTTCGGTGATGATGCCCAGCGTGCCCTCGGAACCGATGAACATCCGGTCCGGACTGGGCCCGGCGCCGGAGCCCGGCAATCGAAAAGACTCGCACACACCTTGCGGCGTGACCACTCGCAGGCTCTCCACGAACTCGTCGATGTGGGTGTAGAGCGTGGCGTAGTGCCCTCCCCCGCGCGTGGCAATCCAGCCGCCTAAGGTGGAAAATTCGAAGGATTGCGGAAAATGCCGCAAGGTCAACCCGCTCGGCTTGAGCTGGGACTCCAGCGCCGGCCCGTAGATGCCGCCTTGAATGCGCGCCGCCTGGGATTGGCCATCGACCTCCAATACGCGGTTCAAGTGTTGCAGGTCAACGGTCACCACGGGGCGGCCGGTCTTCGGGGGTTCAACCCCGCCCACCACGCTCGATCCTCCGCCCCAGGGGATCACCACCGCATTCACCGCGTCGCTCCAATCCAGCGTGGCGATCAGATCGGTTTCAGTGCGAGGGAAAGCAATGACATCAGGCGGGTTGGAAAAATCCCGCGCAAATATGCGTGCGCTGTCGAAGAATGAGCGCCCGTAGCTGTGCAGTAAGCGTTCAAAATGATCCATGGAACACCATGCACGCAAAGCGTCCGGCGGCGATAAGCGCGGCGGCCTAAGGGTGATCTCCTCGGCGTGCGGTGTGGGCATGACCTCGAAACCGCTCACGCCAAATTGTTTGGCATAGGCCCCTTCGAGCTGGGCAATCTCCACCGCGCTGGCCTCCTCGCCCTCCAGCCCCCAGCCCCAGAACTTACGCCTCGTGGCCACGGCTTATCCCGCTATTCCTGTCGCCACCAAACTTGCGAGCGGCCGATGAGCGAGATCCCGATATAGCCCCGCACTTCCAGCTTCTTGCCCTGTTCGATGAGCTTGAGCTTGCAGCGATAGGTCTTGCCGTTGTCGGGGTCTAAGATTTGGCCACCGGCGTACTCCGCGTCGCTCTTTTTTTTCAATCCCCACAGGATGGTCATGCCGATCACGGGTTTATCTTTGCGATTGCCCTCGCACTTCTTGCACAGATGATTTGGATCATCTCCCGGGCGATCGATGATCTTCTCGACCACCCCCTGCAGTTCGCCGTTAACCTCCGCGATACGGATGAAGGACCGCTCCTTTCCGGTTTCGTCGTCGATGGTTCGCCAAAGTCCCGCAGGGCTTTCCGCGGCGCAGGCCATGGCCCATAGCATTCCCATCACTGCTAGAAAGCGCTTCATGGTTCCTCCACGTTATGGGTGGAGGCATTCTAGTTCAATGTGCTTCGCCGGGCCGGCGAGGCGAAAAACTAGTACCGCGCGTCGTTCTCGTCCGCGGCCGCCTTATAGGTCGTCCAACCGGTTCTCCACCGGGAGTTTCCGCAATTCTCCGAGGCGCCGTCCAGCGCTGCTTGGCGCACACTGGATTCATAACCGGGATGCGACACCATGGTGATCAAGGCGTGTTTGCTTTGGTCAGTCATATGGGCAGCGAGAAATCGCACGGAAAAATGTTTAAACCTCGCCGACTCGCCCTCGCTTGCCCATCCGCATACCGCGGCGGTATCAGCCAACCAATAGAGTTGGGTAATTTCCAGCGCTGCGGCTTCGATTCGATGACTAGGCGTATCTCCGGCGAGGGCCGATTCGGGTAGGAACATCAAGGCGGCGACGCCTAGAGCGCGACCAACAGCGAGCGAGATACAAGGGCACATGAGGCCTCCTTATGAGAGGACGGCCTGGGCGAAATTGCCAGGACCTGTTTCTCACTACGGCAGGGTTTCCAATCCCTTGAGTCTCGATTCAAGACGCGGCAGCGCAGCAGAATTATTGCATCGGCGCACGCACGGCCTTGCCGGGGATGGCCCGCGAATGTGCACGAAGGCAGCGGCGTTATAACGCGCCGCCAAGCGGAACATTTCGAGAATCTCCCAGTGTGACGCGGCCGGGGTATAGGCTAAGCCGAAGCCCACGCCCACGCCCACGGCACCGCGCCGCAGCCCCTTCTCGACGCGCTGCCGGATCAACGCTAATTCCTCATCGTCCGCGGGCTTGCGAGCCGCATCACCAGAGGGCAAGAAGTCGCCTTGCCGGATGCCGATGTGCCTCACCGCATCGAGCCCGGTCTGCGGATCCATCACGCGCCCATGATTGATGGCGATGCCGAAGTCCTCGGCCCGTGCCACTCCGGCCGCCAGTATGCAACTCAGTATGAACTTCCACATGAGATCAGTAGAGCGGCTTGAAGCCGGTATCGAGATGCACATCCAGCAACACGGGAGACTGCGCCGCGAAGGCAGCGCGCAACGCCGGTATGACATCTTGCGCCCGCTCGACGAGGCGGCCCTCGACGCCGAAGCCGCGTGCGATATCCACGAAGTTCATTCCACTCACCTCCTGCCCTGGAGCGCCCGAGATCTTCAGCGCATCGCTAAAGGCTTTCAGCGCGGCATAGCCCCGGTTATTGAAGACGATGAACGTAATAGGAAGCGCCGCTTGAGCCGCGTTCCATAGCGCTTGAATGGAGTAGAGCGCGGATCCATCACCGACGATGCAGATGACCCTTCGCTTGGATTGAGCCAGCGCCACGCCAACCGCGCCCGGTAGAGCCCAACCCAAGCCGCCGCTGCCCTCAGTGTAGAAGCCGCCCGTGGTGTTGATAGGCAAGTAGTCATGCAAGGCGTTGCGATGGCTCGGTGCTTCTTCCACCACGATGGCGTCCGGCGGCATGACCTGCGCGACGGCGGCCATGAGATACTCGCCCGGAATCGGATCCTTTGTCTGCGGCGTGGGCAGCGCCGTGCGACCCTTGCCCGCTTGGCGATGGCGGCGAGGCAGTTGCTCGGTCAATTGCTCTAGTCCCACGCGCAAGCTGCACAAGATGCTGGTCCCCACGGGGCTGCGCGCCGCCTGCTGAGGATCCTCCGTCAAGTGGTAGAGCGCTGCCGCCGGCGGGATGTGAGGACCTTCGGTATGCACGTGATAGGTGAATACCGGAGCCCCCACCACGAGGATCACGTCGGCGCCTTCCAAACGGCTGCGCAATTGGCTGCGCACGGGCGGGAGGAAACCGGCGAACAAACGGTGATTTTCGGGAAAGCTGCAACGCGCCGACATGGGACTGGCCCATACGGGCGCCTCCAAGCGCTCGGCCAACTCGATGATCTCGTTCCAAGCACCGGCCTGGTCCAGCGCGGCACCCACGACGATCGCGGGGTGCCGGCTCTGGTCCAGTTTCGCGGAAAGCTCGCGTAGCGCTGTAGGATTGGGCGCCACCGCATCATCCACCGTGCGAATCTCCGGTAGCGTCGTTTCCATATCCCAATCGTCCTCAGGCACCGAGAGAAAGACCGGCCCCCGCGGCCGTTGCATCGCCGTGTGATAAGCCCGCACCAGGGCGAGCGGTACGTCTTGCGCCCGCGCGGGTTCCACCGACCACTTCACATAGGGCTTGGGAAGTTCGGCCGCGTCGGTGGCAAACAGAAAAGGTTCGGTCGGGAACATGGCGCGGGTTTGCTGGCCCGCCATCACGATCACGGGCGATTGATTGCGATAGGCGTTGAAGATGCTCGCCATGGCGTGGCCCACACCCGCCGCGCTGTGTAAGTTAACGAAGCTCGCGTTGCGCTTCACCTGCGCGAAAGCGTCGGCCATGGCCACGCAGCAGGACTCATTCAACCCCAGCACGTAGCGAAAGTCCTCGGGCCAGTCCCTGAACATCTTGAGCTCGGTGGAACCTGGATTGCCAAACACGGTGGTCATTGCGTAGGCGCGCAGCACGTGCACCACGGCCTCTCGTACAGTCATGGCTTGGTTCATGGATGATCCAGTCTATTGGGTGGGATCTTGCCATCGAGGATACAGCTCACATTGACATCGCCCATCACGTTGATGGTGGTACGGCAGCGGTCGAGAAACCAATCCACTGTCAACAAGATGGCAATGTACTCCACGGGCAATCCAACGGCCTTGAACACCAAGGTCATGTCACCAGGCCCGCCTCCGGAATCCCCGCCGCGCCGATGGAAGCCGCCATGCTGGTGAGCACTACCATCACTTGTTGTGTCAGGCTCAAGTCCATACCCAGCATCTGGGAGATGAACAGAGCCGCCATGGCTTCGTAGAGCACGGTGC
>JBKKAO010000199.1:0-3505 GCA_046714645.1 Burkholderiales bacterium
GCGGTGAATACCGCCTCCAGGTTAAGGAGCAACGAGGCCGCGGATCCACTGGTTCTTGCCAACCCCATCATGAGGAGAATCGGGCCCAGCACGCCGCCAGCCGCGATCGCCCCAACGAGCCAGGCCAGCTCCTTTCGCCGTAATCCAATTCCGGCGCGAAACCGCCCCGATGCAACCCAGTAAGCGAGTAGCACCACCCCGCTTGGCAGATATAGCAACGAGGCAAGCATCACCGGATGAAGGTCCACGGCCAAGCCTCGAGCAAGCGGCGTGCTGGCGCCGAACAATGCGGCCGCGCCGAGCGCTGACAAGATCGCGGTAGGTGGTGTGTGGCCGGGCAGTCGCATGGATTCAGTGCCTCACGCGAGCTACGGTCCGCGTGGCCCGAAATAAATGATCGCGGTTCCCAACAGTGTAAGACCGCTGCCCAGCAAGTCCCACTGGTCTGGCGAGATGCCATCGACCAGCCATAGCCAGAGCACCGCGGCCGCGACATAAACGCCACCATAGGCAGCGTAGACTCGTCCAGGGAATTGAGGATGGAAGGTCAGCAACCATGCAAACAGCGCCAGACTGGCCACCGCCGGTACGAGCAGCCAGGCGGACTTGCCGCGCATAAGGAAAAGCAATACCAAATAGCAGCCGGCGATTTCGGCCAGTGCCGTCGCCGCGAAGATTGCGGCAGTCACGATGAATCCCATCATTACGCCTCCTTGCTCTAATCGCGTGATGCGGTCTCCGGTAAGCCGTGCCGCGCTTGCATCACTCGCCGCGTCGAAGATTCGCTCGCTGCTCCACGCGCGTACGCTAGACGATACAGCACCGGTAGTACCAGCAGCGTAAGCATGGTGGAAGAGAGGATGCCGCCGATCACGACCGTGGCCAGCGGCCTTTGCACCTCCGCGCCGGTACCCGTCGCCAACGCCATGGGGACGAATCCCAAGGCGGCCACCAGCGCCGTCATGAGCACGGGGCGCAGTCGCGTGAGCGAGCCAAGCTGAATGGCCTCATCCAGGGTTCGCCCTTCCTCTCTCAAACCACGAATGAAGGACACCATCACCAGCCCGTTTAGAACCGCCACGCCAGATAGGGCGATGAATCCGACCCCAGCCGAGATGGACAGCGGAATATCCCGCAACCAAAGGGCGAAGATTCCACCCGTCAAGGCGAAGGGAACCCCGGTGAACACCAGCAGCCCATCGCGAAAATTTCCGAACATCGTGTAAAGCAGGATGAAAATCAAGCCCAAGGCAATGGGCACCATGACCTGGAGACGCTGGGCCGCGGAGATCAACTGCTCGAACTGCCCGCCCCAGGCGATCCAGTAGGCCGCGGGGATCGTCACCTGCGCAGCGATCAGGGCTTGCGCCTCTTGCACGAAAGAACCGATGTCCCTGCCGCGCACGTTCGCGGTGACGACCACGCGCCGCTTACCGTTCTCGCGGCTGATCTGGTTGGGGCCTTGCGCGATGTCGAGGGTGGCTACTTCGCCCAAGGTGACATAGCCGGGAGAAGGGTTGGCGGCGATTCCCGCCGGGCCCGCATCGGATCGCGGCAGCCTGATGGGCAGGCGTTCAAGCGCCTGGACATCCTCGCGCTGGCTTTCGGGCAGCCGAACTTGCAGTTCAAACCGGCGGTCGCCCTCGAAGATGCTGCCCGCGGTCTTACCCCCGACTGCGATGGCCACCGTGTCCTGCACGTCCGCTGCGTTCAACCCGTAGCGGGCGAGCTTGGCACGATTCACGTGGATGGAAAGCACCGGCAATCCGGTGAGCTGCTCCGCTTTCACATCCGCCGCGCCGGGGACTTGCTCGAGGAGTTTCTCGATTTGGCCACCTAGATCGAGCAAGGTGCCAGTGTCGTCGCCGAACACCTTGACCGCCACATCCGCCCGCACCCCGGACAAGAGTTCGTTGAACCGCATCTGCACCGGCTGCGTGAACTCGTAGTTATTGCCCGGCACTTTACCCACCGCCTGCGCCATCGCTCGCACCAATTCCGCCGTGGTGCGATGCGGGCCCGGCCATTCCTGCAGGGGTTTGAGGATGATGAAATTGTCCGCCACGCTCGGGGGCACCGGGTCGGTCGCAATCTCCGCCGTTCCAATCTTGGCGAAGATCTTGTCGACCTCGGGAAACTCTTTGATCTTTCTCTCCAGCACGTATTGCATCTCGACGGCCGTGGTCAAACTCGTGCCGGGAATGCGCAGCGCGTGCAGGGCGATGTCCCCCTCGTTGAGGCTGGGTACGAATTCGCTGCCCAGCTTGGTCGCCAACAATCCGGCCAACATCATCATCACGAGCGCCGAGGCGATAGTGAACGCTTTGTTGTTCATGGCCACGCTCAGCGCCGGCAGATAGGCCTTCCTGGCCCATACCAGAGCGCGACTCTCTTTCTCCGCCACTTTGCCGGAAAGAAACAGTGCGACCGCCGCCGGAATAAAAGTCACCGACAGAATCATTGCACCCAGCAGTGCCATGACCACGGTGGCCGCCATGGGATGGAACATCTTGCCTTCAACACCCGATAGCGCGAAGACCGGCAGATAGACCACCATGATAATGAGTTGGCCGTATAGCAGAGCCCGCCTTGCCTCCTTGGATGCGTCGAATACCAGGGTTAAGCGCTCTGCCCGGGTCAACGCCCGTCCCAGACGAACCTGCTCATGAGTCAGGCGCCGAACGCTGTTCTCCACGATCACGATGGCCCCGTCCACGATGATGCCGAAGTCCAGCGCCCCCAGGCTCATCAGGTTCGCGCTGACTTTATTGCCCACCATGCCGGTGAAGGTAAACAACATCGACAAGGGGATGATGAGCGCGGTGATCAGCGCGGCGCGAAAATTCCCCAGGAACACGAACAACACCGCGATCACCAGCGCCGCACCCTCCAGCAGATTGGTCGTCACCGTGTGGATGGTCTTGTCGACCAGGGTCATGCGGTTATAGACCGGCGTGGCGACTACACCTTCGGGTAGGCTGCGATTAATCTCCTCCAGCTTCGCCGCGGCGGCTTTGGCGACCGTGCGGCTGTTTTCCCCGATCAGCATGAACACCGTGCCCAACACCACTTCGCTACCGTTCTGCGTCGCGGCGCCGTTGCGCAGTTCCTTGCCTATCACCACGTCAGCGACGTTCTTGATGCGTACCGGCACACCCTGATGGGCGCCGAGCACGATGTCCGCGATCTCTTCCAGATTCGTGACTTGTGCCGGCAGGCGCACCAAGTATTGCTCGCCGCGGTTCTCGATATACCCCGCCCCTACATTGAGATTGTTGCGTTCCAGAGCGGTCACCACGTCTTGGAGGGTGAGAGCGTAGGCGACCAGCTTCTCCGGGTAGGGTGTCACGTGGAATTGCTTGACGTAGCCGCCCACCGAGTTCACCTCCGTCACGCCCTGGACTGTGCGCAACTGGGGCTTGATGATCCAGTCCTGGATCTCGCGCAAATCGGTGGGGTTGTAAGGCGTTCCGCCGGACTTCTTTGCCCCCGGCTCGGCTTGAAC
>JBKKAO010000200.1:0-4922 GCA_046714645.1 Burkholderiales bacterium
TTGAACAGCGGATTGAGACGACCCTTCGATAGCGAGCCTCGACACCAGTAAGGAGTCTCGCTTATATCCGCGCCAGAACCTGGCCGGCGGGAAGGACCCGAAATTCCGCCGACTCGCGCATAAACGCCTCCGGCCCGGGAGGTGAATAGACAGCGAGTATACGCATCGGCTCCCAGCCCGTATTGAAGGTCGAGTGGTAGGCGCCCGTCGGGATACACACAAGGCTGCCCGCACTGAGCTGCTCGATAATGGGATTGCCGTGCTTATCTTCAACCATCTGCTCGCCCTTTCCCGACATGACAAAGATGAACTGCTCCGATTCCGGGTGATTATGGCGGGCATGCCCCTGACCAGGTTCGAAGAATAGCGCGACGGCACTCATTCCATGCACACTGTTGACGCGAGGGTTGCACATGATCTTGGCGGTGACCCAGTCCGCCATGATCGTTTCAACCTCGTCCGGCGCTACCACAAACTTTTGCTCCTTCATCTTCTGTCCTTTCAATGATTTGATATGCGTGGCCGCGGTGCTGCCGAATCGGTGATCGACTCAGGCTTGCATGTCACGCATTGATGTCTACGTCCTTCGTTTCTCTGATAAACAAGGCGCCGATCACCGCACTCGCAAGCGCGATGACAATGGCGCGTGCGCATGCATGCGGGCACCCCACGCTACGTTCTGCGCAACTATCTGGTGCAGCAGGCGATCGACCGCGCCGAACAGGGCAACGCCGCCGGCTACACGCTCGAAGTGTTGCGTCGCTCCTCACGACAACCAGCCGGGCCGCGAGCCGTTCGCCCGACGCCGGCCGGATTGGGCGCGCAACCGGGCGGGTGTTCGATGCTGTCGTTCAACTCGTGGGCTGGGGGCAGTAACGGGGGCGCCCCGGTAGCCGGTGGTGTCTCGCCCGTAGTTGAAAGTTGAGGGGTGGCGGTTCCCCGGTGGATTCGAGAGAATCGAGTTCGCCAAAGACTCACGAAGGAAGGAGAACCGTCATGAAGAAATGCAAGAAGGATCGTGCGCTCATGGGGCGCTTTGTTTTTGCAATATTGACGGCGCTGCTCCTGGCGCATGCGCAGGGCGGTGAAAGTCCGATCTATCAGTCGCTTCGCTACGAGGAAGATTGGAGCGTATTGCGCGATGCAGCCGGCGCCGCCGATCCGTGGGATAGTGTGAAGTACATCCCTCTGGGCGAGGAAGCCTATCTCTCGATCGGAGGGGATGCGCGCGTTCGCTATGAGTACTATCACAATCCGGGTTTCGGCCGTGGCATTCAGGACGACAATGGTTACGCTTTGCAGCGCTACATGCTACACGGCGATCTGCGGCTCGACTCTTGGTGGCGAGCGTTTGGGCAACTCCAACACAGCGTCGAGAGCGGGCGTCGAGGCGGGCCGAGAAATTTCGATGAAAACAAGCTCGATATCCATCAAGCATCTGTCGATGTCGGCCCGTGGTGGCACCCGCGCCGTTACACGATATTGAGATTAGGGCGACAAGAAGTGGAGTTTCCGGTGGCGCGCTTGATGTCTGTGCGCGACGGTCGCAATACACGCATCACCTTCCAGGGCGGGCGCCTTATCCATCAAAGGGAGCGGTGGCGGTTTGCGGCGTGGGCCCTTCGCCCCGTCAGAATCAACCCGAAAGCCTTTGACGACGAGTGGGACGGAGGACAGTTTGTCGGGGGTCTTGCCTACACCCGCTATGGCGTGATGGCGCCACAGGGTAACTGGGTCGCCTATTACTCCCAGTTCCGTGAGCGCAATGCCCAATTCGAGCAGGGAAGTGCCAGCGAGCATCGCCACACATTGGGCACCCGATTCTGGGGGGCGGCGAGCAATTTCGATTACAACTACGAAGGCGCAATTCAGTTCGGTCGCTTCGGCGATGCCGGCATTCGAGCCTGGGATGTCGCCACCGATACGGGCTACACCCTCCAAGACCTCAAGTGGCAGCCGCGTTTAGGACTGCGCGTGGATCTGACCTCCGGGGACCGCGATCTCGCCGACGATAAGCTCGAGAATTTCAATCCGCTCTTCGCGGCGACCGCCTACTCGGGGCTGGCGGGGTTGATCGGTCCAAGTAACGCCATCGACGTGGCGCCCTCGGTGACGCTGCGCTTGGCCAACGACGTGACACTTACGGCAGGCAGTGCAATGTTCTGGCGGCAGAGCGTCAAGGATGGCGTTTATGACCTCGATCTGAATCTTGTGCGCAGTGGCAAAAACTCTCGCGCTCGCTTTATCGGGCAGCAGTGGACGCTGATCTTGAACTGGCCTTTGACCGCGCACGCGAGTGCATCGGCCACGCTCTCGTACTTCCACACGGGGCGCTTTCTCAAGGAATCGCCTCCTGGTGAGGATGTGACTTATTTCACCGTTTGGTGGAACTACCGGTTCTGAACAGATAGGAGCGCTGTTCGATTCTCTCGCCGCCCAGGAGCCAAGCGCGTCACGTATAGCATATGTAAAAAGCCCTCACGCAGATGAATTTTCAACTGGCCAACGTCATCTCCGATGGGCGCATACCTCCGCGACCATGCTCCCCGTTGGATAAACCCAAAGCCATCACCGCCGCAGCTCACAAGCTTGCCCGTTTGACTTGGAACGTGTTTCTTGAGAGGCAAAGATCTGATTGCAAGACTTGACCCTTGCAACTCACAAACACACTGCATGACACCTACATCGTTGCGCGTTGCACCGCGCGGCGGATCTGCCGGACGCCCAGCGCGGCCAAGGCTAGGACGATCGGAATCGCGATCCCCGTCACGATGTCCGGATTGACCTCCCAGCCCGCCGCCTTGGCCGCCTTGGCGCCATACCCTATCAACCCGACCATGTAGTAGCTGATCGCCGCCATCGACAATCCCTCGACCGTTTGCTGCAGGCGCAGTTGCAGCTTGGCCCTCTTCGCCGTGGTGCTGAGGATCGCCTGGTTCTGCCGCTGCAGTGAGACCTCGACCCGCGTGCGCAACAACTCGCTGGCGCGACTCACCCGCTGGGATAAGCTCTCCTGCAGCCTGATCACCGCCTCGCACGTGTTCATCGCTGGGACGAGGCGCCGCTCGGTGAATTCGCGGAACGTCTGCAAGCCTTCCACGCGCACCTCGCGTAGCTCCGTAATGCGGCGCTCCACCAGAGCGTGGTAGGCGCGCGCCGCGCTGATGCGGTAGTGGGTGGAGGAAACCGTGCTCTCGACGTTGGCGGCGAGCCTCGTTAGGCGGTCGAGGAGGGCTGGTTCCTCTTCGCTCTTGACCGTCGCCAGCTCGTTGGTGAGCGCGCCGAGTTCCTGGTCTGCCTCCGCCAACACCGGCATGGTCGCCCGCGCCAATGGAAACGTGAGCAGCGCCCGCATCAGATAGGTTTCGATCTCCAGCAGTCGCTGCACAATGCGCCCCGCCTGGTGGGGGGCGAGGCTGATGTCCTCGATCAGGAAGCGGCTGAAGCCGTCCGCGTGGATGCGGAAATCCGCGGCCACGGTGGCAACGCCGTCGACATGGGAACCGATGACCGGGTTGCCTTCGAATAACGCGGCTAACTCCTCGATGCTGGTTGCCTTCTTAGGTGCCTTGCGCACCGCGACATGCGCGGCCACCAACACCTCCCCCGGCAGGCTCTCCAGCCAGTCCTGTGGGACGCCTGCGATCGCCGGTTCCGCAAATGGATCGTCGAACTCGCCACGGTGGAAGAAGGTGTAGCTCGTGCACTCCGTGCGCCGCTCCCACTTGAGGCGGAACTGGCCGAGATCCACCTGGAAGTGCTTGAGGTCTTCCGCGGGGGGCGGGCAGGCCGTAACGCGTGCAAAGCTCCGCCAGGCGCTCGTACTCAGCCGGCTTGGTTGAAGGGTCAGTTGCCAGCGCCAGATATACATAGCGACTTAAGTAATGGCGCATAGTCTGGTCAGTTGCTGGTTTGGTCGTGCCCATAGCCTGAAGCGCTCGGACACTGCATCCATCACATCGTTGAGCGTTGGGAAATGGCGATTGTGGGTTGCCAAACGACGCGCGAGCTTCCAGACACGTTCGATCGGATTGAGTTCTGGGCTGTACGGGGGCAAGAACAGCAACAAGAGCACGTCTCGGTGCTGCCTCAACCAGGGTTGGAGGGCCCGGGCATGGTGGTACTTCGCGTTGTCGAGCACCACCACCATGCGCTTGCCTGGCGAGCGATGCTTGAGCACTGAGCTCAGGAACCGTTGGAAGGATTCGCCGTTGAATATCGGTTCGAAGCTGCTGACCAAGCTGCCAGTGCGTAGGCCCACTGCCCCGAAGCAAGCCACGGATTTGCGCGTTGGCGCATGCAGCACCACGGGGTCTTTGTCTTCCGGTGGGACCCACATGCGGCAACGCGTGCCGTGTTGCTGGAAGTGGCATTCGTCTGAACTCCACAGATCAACCTTTGGGTGGGCGCCCAGGCGCCGCAGTTTTTTTAAAGGCAGCCTGCGCTGCCGGGTCGGCCTTGGCGATGAGCGGGCGCGGCTTGCGCAGCCGAAATCCCATCTGTCCAAACAGCCGCTGACATTGGCGCACCCCCAATTCGACCTGGTAGCGCTTGCGCACATGCGCAGCCAGCAGTTTGCCGTCCCAGAGCGTTTGGTCAAATCCGAACTCGCGCGGACTGCGCCGCAAATCGATTTCCAAGCGTCGCCACTGCTTATCCTCGAGCCGACTCGGCCGCCCGGGTCGCTCGCCTTCGCGTAGCCCGGAGAAACCGATCTGCTCGAACCGGTTGACCCAGCGCTGCACGCTACGCTCGCTCTCGTCAAGCCAAAGCGCCGCTTGCCGCGCACTCATGCCTTTGGCGACAAGCAACAACCCGTGCAGCCGGTGATCGTAGCGTGCCTCTTCGTTGCGCTCTATCTCTTGTCGGATTGCTATGCCCATTACATCCGCGTCGCTGACTTCCAGTTTCCTCATAACGAA
>JBKKAO010000201.1:0-3326 GCA_046714645.1 Burkholderiales bacterium
TTGCCTAAGCACTGGGGTAATGCCTAACGCAGGTCCAAGCGCGGCACTTAAGCGGCTAAGCGTTGACGTGCCTGCACGGTCTTCGAGAAAAAATTCGCTGCGCGCAAGGCGTGCAACCAGAGTGCCTTCCGGAGTGTGCAACCAACTGTTGACTCCCGGGGGAGAAGGGCTTGTCTTCCCTCTCCCGCCGGGAAAGGGACCGAGGGTGAGGGCCGCTTTGCGCGCGCATCATTCGCTCAGCCGGAGACCTGGCATGAGAGAATTCAATCCCACCACTCCGCCTCCCAATTCCCGCGCGATCTCTACGAGTGTTACCCATAAGTAGGGTGCGAAAGTGTGATCACACCACACACGATAGCGCGGTAGACCTTGATACGGTTCCCAGATGACTAAGACACTCACGCCCACCATGGACGTCATGACCACGGTGCGATCCTCAGGCTTCCATGTCCGGAAGTTTATGTTGCATGTTTGCGTGAGCAAATCGTTTACTTTTTCTCCGTGAAGTACCAAGGCACCGTCTTGCCTAAGCACTGGGGTAATGCCTAACGCAGGTCCAAGCGCGGCACTTAAGCGGCTAAGCGTTGACGTGCCTGCACGGTCTTCGAGGAAAAATTCGCTGCGCGCAAGGCGTGCAACCAGAGTGCCTTCCTGAGTGTGCAACCAACTGTTGATTCCCGGGGGAACTTCAATGCCGTGCCCTACGAGCCACGCTCCCGCCTTGGCGCCCTTGACGCCCATGCGAGGCAGACAACCGGCATCGCTTAGCCGAATCGGTATAGAACGATCATCACCTTCCATTTGAATGGGCGTGCGCATGCCGTGAACGAGTGCCCAACGCGGGTTGAGCGGTGCAATCAAATCATGCAATGGGCTGAGCCGGTTTTCCATTTAGAGTTTCTGGCGTTCCCCTGCCGGATCGTAGAAGGGCGGTTTTACGACCATCGCTTCGACCATGTGCCCGCCATCGCCTCGAATCGAAAACGCCGTGCCTTCCTTCGCCAGACCGGGAATGATGAATCCGAGGCCAATATGACGTCCGAGTGCTTCGCTGAAGGCGATACTGGTGATTCGCCCGGCCATGTTGCCTTGGTGGATTATCAAGTGACACTCCTTGGGGGCTTCTCCCGAGAAATCTTTGCTCAGCGTGAAGCCGGTGCCAACCTGTTTGGGCGGCCGCTGGCCGATAATCCACAAGCTACGCTGTCCAATGAAAAAGGGCTTGTCCATCTTGAGCGCCCATCCCATGGCGGCCTCGAAGGGCGTGGTCAAACCATCGGTGTCTTGCCCGATGATGACGTGGCCCTTTTCCAGACGCAGCAAGCGCTGTGCTTCCACCCCGAAGGCTTGGATGTTGTGGGGCCTGCCCGCTTCCATCAGTGCATCCCACAAATGGCACATGTGCTCGGCGGGTGCATGGATTTCGTAGCCCAACTCACCGACGAAGCCCACTCGCATCAAGCGGCAAGGCACGCCCGCGACCCCCGCTTTCTGCAGGCCGAGGTAGGGAAAGCTCTGCGCCGAGAGATCATGGGTGGTGAGCTTGGACAACACCTCGCGTGACTTGGGCCCCGCGAGATTCAATGCCCCCATCGCGCCCGTCACATTCACGATGCCGGTATCCAAGCCCCACTGAGTATTCCACCGCACCAGTTCCCGGTAAACAGTGGCCGATCCGGTGGTCGTGGTGGTGAAATAGAAGTGCCGGTCCGAGATGCGCCCAACGACTCCATCGTCGATGATGACGCCGGATTCGTCCAGCATGGCGCAGTAGCGCGTCATGCCCACTTTGAGATTGGCGAAGCGGCCGGTGTAGACGCGCTCCAGGAATTCTCCTGCGCCGGGACCGTAAAGATCCATTTTTCCCAGCGTGCCCACATCGATCATCCCGACACCATTGCGCACCGCGCGTGCTTCCGCGCGAACGCATTCAAGCTTGCTCATGCCCGGCTGAGGGTAATACTCGGGCCGCCACCAATTGCCCGCCTGCATCCACACCGCGCCCAGCGCTTGATGGCGCGAGTGCATGGGTGTTTGCCGCATGGGGTGAAAGCCGCGACCTGCCAGATGCGATAGGGGCACGGGGTGGTACATGGGCCGCGCTGTGGTCGTGCCGACTTTGTCGATGGGTTCATTGCGAATCTTCGCCAGAATTCGCACGGCGTTCATGTTGGAGTGCTTGCCCTGGCTGGGTCCCATGCCCACGGTGGAATAGCGCTTGAGCAATTCGATATTGTCGAAGCCTTCCTGGGCGGCGTTGTGGAAATCCTTGAGCTGCAAGTCCTCGTCGAAATCGACGAAGTTTTTGCCTGACGGATGCGTAACGATTGGGTAAGGATGGGTAGGTGTGCGGGCTTGTGGAGGCACCGGGGCTGTCGAAGCGCTCGTCAGGCCAAGATACCGAGCGGTGTCGGCTCCCGCACGCTTGCCATCTAGTAGGCGGTTATGGAGTTCGTAATGGCCGTTGACGCGGCCCGCGGCGTACACACCCGGTGTAAGCGAATCGGGTACGAACTGCTCCAAGTTCGAGGCATAACGCATCTTGCTGCCCGATTGATAGAGCAGATTGGCGGCGGGCACGAACCCGACGCTGACCAATACTCCGTCGCAGGCGATGGTTTGGTTCAGATCCGGCGCGCCACTGCCGAAGGGGGTCACGCGCACACCGGCTAAGTGTTCCCCGGAGCCGATCGCTTCGGCGATGCAAGCGCCCTTCAGGACGCGAAATTCTCCAGCCGAAGCGATGGAGGAAGGTTCGCCATCTTCTCGCATATCGACAATGGCGGCCACGCTAATACCGTGGCGGCGCAGGTCCAGCGCGGCTTCGTATCCCTCGCGATTGGCAGCGAGTACCACAGCCTGCTTCATCGGTTTGACAGCATAGCGATAGATCAATCTCTGGGCGGCGGAGGCGAACATCACGCCGGGCAGATCGTTGTTGCGGAACACAGCCGGTTGCTCGAACACACCCGTGGCGACGATGGTGGCGCGTGCGCGCAACTTGGTCATCTTGTCCGCATCGATCAGCGCGATCCAATGCTCGGTGTAATAACCGGCGGCGACGGTGCCGGTGCGGATTTCCAGATTGGGCCGATTCTGGGCTTCCTTCAAGAGCGCTTGCAATTGCTCATAACTTGCGTCGCTTCCCCCGCGAGCATAGCCCAGGCTGCCGCCGGCATGTTCGTTCTCGTCCACGATCAGCACCGAAGCACCGGCGCGCGCGGCTTCTATTCCCGCTGCCAGGCCCGATGGACCAGCGCCGATGACGACGACATCCACGAAGTCGTAACGCTTGGCCGTGATGATGCGCGGGAGATCGAACTTGG
>JBKKAO010000202.1:0-5323 GCA_046714645.1 Burkholderiales bacterium
GCCATCACTTTGAATGTTGGCATGCGAACGTTCGTTGATGAAGCGCGATTGCGGATCGTCCTTGGCTTGATGCGGCCAGGTGGAGAGCAAGTAGTAGTTAAGAGCCGGACGGCAGGTTGCGCAGCCGTTGGGCGTTCTCCATTCGAGAAAACTCTGCGCCTTGGGGATGGACAACAGCTTATGCGTGCGAATGGCATCGCGCACTTCCTTGTGGGTGCGATCGGTGCAGCCGCACAGTGGCTTAGCCTTCGGCGTGGCGGAGTAGTCGCTACCTAGCACCGTGATAAGGATTTGTTCCACCAGTCCCGTGCACGAACCGCAAGAGCTGGAGGCCTTGGTGTGCTTGCGCACCTCGTCCAAGGTGAATAGCCCCTTCTCCTTGATGGCGCTGACGATCTTGCCCTTGCACACGCCGTTGCACCCGCACACCTCTTGATCGTCGGACATGGCCGCGGCTTTGTTCTGCCCCTGGTGCCCGGTGTCGCCTAGATTGGATTCACCGAACATCAGGCGGTCGCGCAATGCGGCGATGTGGGTGCCTTCACGCAGCAGCTTGAAGTACCAAGCGCCATCGACGGTGTCACCCACCATCACGCCGCCCACCAGCTTATCGTTCTTGATGACCAGCTTCTTGTACACGCCCGCGCCGGGATCGGACATGACGATCTCTTCCGCATCGTCTCCGCCTTGAAAGTCACCGACGGAGAAGAGATCGACCCCAGTCACCTTCAGCTTGGTGGACGTCACCGAACCGGCGTAGCGTCCAATACCGAATTCGGCCAGGTGATTGGCGCACACCTTTGCCATCTCGAACAAGGGCGCCACCAAGCCATAGGCGATACCTCGGTGATTGGCGCACTCGCCCACCGCGTAAATGCGCGGATCGTAGGATTGCATGGTGTCGTTCACCACGATGCCCCGGTTGCAATGCAAGCCGGCGGATTCCGCCAGTTGCGTGTTCGGCCGAATGCCCACCGCCATCACCACCAGTTGCGCGGGCAACTCTTCGCCGGACTTAAGTTTCACTGCGCTGACATGGCCTTGTGAGTCACCGAGAATCTCCGCGGTCTGCGCTTCGAGTTTGAATTGCAATCCGCGCCCTTCTAAGGTTTTTTGCAACATGGCACCCGCTGTGCGGTCCAGTTGCCGCTCCATCAACCATGGCATGAGGTGCACCACCGTTACATCCATGCCGCGTTGGCGCAAACCGTTAGCGGCTTCCAGTCCGAGCAAACCGCCGCCGATGACGACAGCGTGCTTCAAGGTCTTCGCCGCCTCGATCATGGCCTGCGTGTCGTGAATGTCGCGATAGGTGAGCACGCCCTCCAGCTTCGCTCCCGGAATGGGAAGAATGACGGGGTTCGATCCGGTGGCGATCAGCAAACGCTCGTACTCCGCGTTGGTGCCGTCCTCGGCTTCGACCCGGCGCGCGCGACGGTCGATGCGCGTGACCTTCTTGCCGAGGATCAAGCGAATATTGTTCGTGGCGTACCAATCGAGATCGTTGAGCACGATCTCTTTCAGAGTCTGTTCACCGGAGAGCACGGGGGACAACAAGATGCGGTTGTAGTTGGGATGCGGCTCCGCGCCGAACACGGTGATGTCATAGAGGCCGGGGGCAATGGCGAGCAATTCCTCAAGCGTTCGCACGCCCGCCATGCCGTTGCCGATCATCACTAACTTGAGTTTTTGCATTGCAGCCATCTCTTCCTTGGATGATTTACGAGGTAACTCGCGCAATATTGGAGCCACCCATGCTTTCTCCATCGTTATAGTCACTTAGATGGGATCTCCCGGAATCCCATGCCTCTTGCAGGTGCGTCGATAGTTTGTTGTGCACCGCATCAGTGCAAGTCTCAATGACCTATCGAATACGGGCGCGATCAGTGTGAAAGGAAACCTCAATCAAGACAGCGCACTGCTCAAATAAATCACCATGATCGACGTCCGTGGCATATGCACTGCAATAGAAGTCCCTCATCGATGCGTTCATCATTACTCCAAGGGGATCTCCATGAAGCAGTCGTTCCTACGCGCAGGGCACTTGCCGACTTTGTTCGCGGCCTTTCTCTATTTCGATCTTGCCTTCATGGTGTGGGTCATATTGGGACCGCTGGGCGTGCAGATCTCCCACGACCTGAATCTCACGCCGGCGCAGAAGGGAATGATGGTCGCGACACCGGTGCTGGCGGGAGCGTTGCTGCGCATTGTGATGGGCGTGCTAGTGGATCACTTGAAACCCAAGGCTGCCGGCGCCATCGGACAGATTGTGGTGATGGTTTCGCTCGCGGCAGCTTGGCAGTTCGGCGTTCACACCTATGAGCAAGTGCTGCTACTCGGCTTAGCGCTCGGGGTCGCGGGCGCGGCCTTCGCGGTGGCATTGCCGCTGGCTTCGCGTTGGTATCCGCCTGAGCATCAAGGCACGGCGCTCGGAATCGCGGGCGCGGGCAACTCGGGCACCGCCTTCGCGGCGCTGTTCGCTCCGGGATTGGCGACGGCCTACGGCTGGCAGAACGTGTTCGGTCTGGCCATCATCCCGTTGTTCATCACCATCCTGATCTACATGGTGCTCGCTAAGGATAGCCCGGAATGCCCGCCCGCCAAGCCCTTGAGCGATTACTTCAAAGTGCTCAAGGACAAGGATGCCTGGTGGTTCATGTTCTTCTACGCGGTGACCTTCGGTGGCTTCGTCGGACTCGCCGCTTCGCTCACCATCTATTTCAATGCGCAGTACGGGCTCTCGGCGGTGATCGCGGGTTACTTCACCGCAGCTTGTGTGTTCGCCGGATCCCTCGTACGTCCCGTCGGCGGACTCGTGGCGGATCGTATCGGCGGCATCCGCTCGCTGAGCGTGATGTATATCGTGAGCGGCGCCATGCTCGCGCTGGTGAGCTTCGGTCTGCCCAATGCATGGATCGCGCTTGCCGTCTTCGTCGGCGCCATGCTGGCCTTCGGCATGGGCAACGGCGCGGTATTTCAGTTGGTGCCGCAGCGCTTCCGCAAGGAGATCGGTGTGATAACCGGTTTGGTCGGAATGGCGGGTGGCATCGGTGGATTCTTTCTGGCTTCGAGCCTGGGTTACTCGAAACAGCTGACAGGCTCCTATCAATCCGCCTTTCTGGTGTTCAGCGCGCTCGCTTGCTTCGCTCTGGTGGGGCTGACCGCGGTGAAGACAAGGTGGCGTACTACGTGGGGCGCGTCGCACTTAACGGCGGCGAAGATCTAGTCCATGAACGACCGTTTGGTGTACCTATGCACCCTTTGCTCGCTCGTCACGCTGTCCCCGAGGTCATTTGCCGAAACAGGCTCCCTAGGAGACGCCATCACCGACGGCAAGTTGCTGCTCAACTTGCGCCCTCGCTATGAGCATGTCGAACAAGACAACAAGGCGAAGGAGGCCAACGCTTTCACACTGCGATCTCTCATAGGCTGGAAGACAAAGCCGTGGCACGATCTTTCCGTCACGGCTGAAGGTATCGACGTCACGCACCTGGGTGCGCAGCGGTTTAATGACAACGCCGCCGCATCCTCTGCCTACCCTGTGGTGGCCGATCCAGAGGACACCGATGTGAATCAACTCTTTCTTGACTATACGGGCATCGGGAAGACCACCGTGCGTGCCGGCAGGCAATCCATCAAACTGGACAACGTGCGCTTCATCGGTAACGTAGAGTTCCGCCAGGTCATGCAGGTGTTTAACGCCGTGACAGTGGATAGCCAGAGCTTAGCCAACACGCGCATTTATGCGGGGTATCTGTTTCGGCTGAAGACCATCGCCGGTATCGAACGCGAAACCGACACACCTATCGTGAACGTGCGCTTCAGCTTTCTTCCCGGTGAGAACATCATCGGTTTCGGATATTGGCAGAACCAACCCAACACCGGACAAGTCACCGGCTTCTCGGATAACTCCAACCGTATCCTCGGCCTGCGCCTCGATGGCGAACATCCGCTGTCCGCGGATTGGAAGCTAGTCTACACGACAGAGTATGCCAAGCAGGACGCCCACGCCGGCGGTGATGCGCGCATCGATGCCGATTACTACCAGATTGGCGTCGGCGGAAAATGGAACGACACTTTCGCAAGGCTCGATTACGAAATCCTGGGTAGCAACGATGGCCTGTACGCATTCCAGACACCGCTAGGCACCAACCATCTATTTCAAGGTTGGGCCGATCAGTTGCTCACCACGCCTAGGCAGGGCATCAAGGATTTATTTCTCACTGCGGGAACCAAGATCGGCCCCGTCACCCTATTCGGCGAATACCATCGCTTCGACGCCGACTTCGGCAGCTTGGATTTTGGTACAGAGTTCGATGTCGGTGTGACCTACATCACACCGGTCAAGGGCCTGAACGCAAAGTTTGAGTTTGCCGATTACCGTGCCGGAGACGCCGCCACGGGCAAGGCGGATACGCAGAAACTTTGGGTGACGGTGATGTACAGTTATTAGGGAGGGACAGAGGAGAGATGGGCCGGCGTGCGCTTTCGCACCTGGGTGTCGTCTAGCGGTCGCCAGCCCTACGGAGAATGCGCTAAGATGAGAACGATTTTCATTTAACTTCTCATTTAGCCTCACAACTACGCCGTGTCCAGCGCAACGCAAACGACCTCAGCAGCCTTACGGCCAGGCGGCGCGACGCTCGCCTCCGTGGCCAAGGACTGCTCCGCCACTATCACAGGACTGCGAGAGTCCGAGCATCAGGCGGTCGCGGAGCATGTGGAACGGCTCATGGAATTGGGATTCCTCCCGGGGGAAAGCGTCCGTGTGGTGGCCAAGGGATATCCTTCGGGGGACCCCATTGCGGTGCGAATCGGTCAGGCGACCTTTGCGCTGCGCCGTTTCGAAGCGGAGCTTATCGCGGTAAACAGTGTCGTGGAGCGCAAAAGATGAGTACGGCGGCAAGCGCTCCTGTCACCCTCGCCCTGGTCGGCAAACCCAACTGCGGCAAGACCGCGTTGTTCAACCGCCTGACTGGTGCTCGCCAAAAGGTCGCTAACTACGCGGGCGTGACGGTGGAGCGCAAAGAAGGACGTTTCGCCTCCCCTTCGGGCAAAACCTGGCGTGTATTGGATTTGCCGGGAGCCTACAGCCTGAAGGCCACCACGCCGGACGAAGCCGTGACCCGCGAGGTGCTGCTCGGGGAACGCCGCGATGAAGCCTCTCCTGAGGGCGTCATCTGCGTGGTCGATGCCACCAACCTTCCCCTCAATTTGCGCATGGTGTTGGATGTGGCGCGCCTGAGGTTGCCGATGGTGGTGGCGGTGAATATGGCCGATGTCGCCCATCGCCGAGGCCTCAAGATCGATATCAAGCGTCTTT
>JBKKAO010000203.1:0-2757 GCA_046714645.1 Burkholderiales bacterium
TTGCAGAGTATCGAACCCTTGGCTATTAAGGTGATCCTTCACTTCTTGTATTTGCAGCGCCTTCCGGATTTCGGAATTGAGTTTGTCGACGATCTCCTTGGGCGTTCTTGCGGGAGCGAGCACGCCATACCAGTTGTCCACTTCGTAGCCCGGAAGACCGGATTCAGCGATGGTAGGCACGTCTGGCGCAACGGCCGAACGACTTGAAGCGGTCACGCCCAGCGCCCGTAACTTCCCCGTCTTTACGTGAGGAAGCGCGGCCGGCAAGCTGACGAAAGCGAGTGCCACCTGTCCGCCGATCAAGTCTGCTACGGCTGGAGCAGCGCCTTTGTATGGAACATGAACCATTTCGACCCCAGCCATTGTCTTGAACAACTCGCCGGCCAGATGCTGCGGAGTGCCGACGCCCGGGGAAGCCCAATTGAACTGGCCAGGCTTGGCCTTTGTCAGTGCGATAAGTTCTTTGAGCGACTTGGCCGGCACCGATGGGTGCGCCACCATAGCGATGGTTGCGGAGGCGGTAAGGGCTATCGGCGCAAAATCTCGCGCCGTGTCGTAGGGAATCTTGCTGTATAGGCTAGCGTTTATGGCATGCGTTCCGACTGTGCCAAGCAGAAGCGTGTAACCATCAGGCAGCGCCTTGGCGACGAAGTCAGAGCCGATAGTGCCGCCCGCTCCAGCCCGATTGTCGATTATGATCGGCTGACCCAAACTTTCGCCGAGCTTTTGACCGAGGACGCGTGCAAGCACGTCCGAAGGACCGCCAGCCGAATACGGCACGACAAGCCGAATCGGCTTGTTGGGATAGGCCGGCTGTCCCGTTGCAGGAAAGGGGAGGTGGGCAAGTGCGCCTCCAGCGAGCATCATTACACCGAAACGCAGCGCAACACTCATAAAGCCCTCCGTTCATTAGGAACAGTACGACCCAATCTGCCGGGCTCCCTTGCTTTGAAGCTGCGCAAATACACGCTTGAGATGCTAACGAATATGACTCCCATCCCGATCAGTTCCACCGGCGCGTAGCGCTCGCCCAGCTGAATCGCCGACGCCAATGACCCTATCAACGGCACGGCCAGCGCCCCGAGGCTCGCCGCCATGGTCGAAATATGATCCAGCACATACAGCCAAAGGAACCAGGCAAGGGCCATTGCTAGTACGGCGTTGTAGAACAGGATGATTGCAAAATAGGTATCCCAACGCATCGGCTGTGCGGGAACAAATTGCGCCACCACCGCCAGCATAGCGCTGCCGGTGGCCATGCTCCACGCTGTAATGGTCAGCGCGTCAAGCCCGGTCTGGCGCAACCGAGTCGAATAGACCGAACTGAATCCCCAAGCCGCTGCGCCGCTCATCGCGTACCAGACGCTCGACGTGCTCACACCGGCGCGCCACGGCTGCGCGATGCACAGGACCCCGAGAAAAGCCGCTGCCGTTGCAAGCAGCAGAGCCAGCGGCGGCTTTTGTCGAAGCAACCACCACGCGAAAAACATCGACCACACCGGCATCGTGTACACGAGTATGGCCGTCTTTCCGGGGTCGCCGGCAACGAGGGCAAGCATGGTGACAGCGGTGAAAATGGCAATCTGGAACAGACCAAGCACAGCCAGACCTGTCATATGAGAGGGTCGGCGCAGTCGCCGCTGCGCAAGCAGGATCAGAAAGAGAGTTCCAGCACCGATACCGGTCCTCCAAGCAGCAAAGTCAAACGGCCCGGCATACTTCAGCGCTTCCTTCATCAACACCCAGTTGTAACCCCAAACAAGCGACAAGAAGACAAGCGCCGCGACCGCGTAGGCTCGATCGCGCTTCAAGACTGTGTCGGAGTCATGGATGGCTTTGTGAAGAAGATCCCAGAAACCTATGTCGTTGCTAGCGATCACGCAGCGTTGACGCGACCCCGATCAATGCAGGCTCACTCACTAAGCTTTTGCAAGTACTCCGGACCCCCTCGCGCAACCCAAAGGGCACCAGCGAGATGGCAGAATGCCGTGTGAACCGCAAGATCCGCCTCGGTCATCGTGTATCGGGCTTGCGCGGCACAGATGATCTGTCCGTGATAGGTCGCTCCCCATTTGATCGGGGCATAGCACACCGAGCCCGCGCGAAAAGTCTTCAGAATCTTGACGAAACTGCGATCGAGGTCGGTGTTGACAAGCAACAGCGGTTTCTGGTTTGTCACCATCCAGCCGGGATGCCCGAGCGTCGCATCGACCTTCATGTGCACCTGCTCGGGCGCGTAGTTCACCGGCGCGATAAGCAGATTCGATTTGCCGTCGGGCGTCAGAAAAAAGGCGCCGCAGGCGAACTGCTGGAACTCACCGGCTTTCAAGTTGCCTGGAACCAAATGTGCGTTGCGGTCGCCGAGCAAATTCACCAATGCCCCCGTAACACCCAGGACGGCTTCCTCCGCATTGGCAGCGGCAGCTCCCTGCTGCGTGACCTCACCTAGCATTCGAATGGCGTTTTGATAGAAGTACTCCAGGTTTCGCGTCGCCGGCGGGCTGCCGGCCGTATCAGTAATGGCGGTCATGAAACCCGTTCCTTTCTGAGATCTTCATTTCGCGAACTGAGATGGTTTCTCGCTCGCCCAGGGTCTTGCCGCTTCGAACGCGGCGGCTGCTCGAAAAATATCCGTTTCATGATTGATCTTGGCAACGAGTTGGAGCCCAACGGGTAAACCAGCGCCCGTGAACCCCGCGGGAATCGATGCAGCCGGCTGGCCCGTAAGGTTGAACGGGTATGTGTAGTAAACCCAGG
>JBKKAO010000204.1:0-6931 GCA_046714645.1 Burkholderiales bacterium
GGCGGTGACCTTCGATGGTGTATTCATCGGCCTGCATCAAACCAGTTCCGCCGTGGTACCGGGTACAAATCACCCGGTGAGCTTCGAGGGCAAGCGCAGCGTCACCATCGCTCCTGGCGAATCGGCCTGGAGCGACGCCGTGCCGCTGTCCTTCGCCGCCGATCCGGATCATGCGCTGCTCGCAGGTCGCAAGCTGGCGGTGAGCTTACATGTGACGGGCCAGAGCGGCTCAATGACTTGGCATGCGAAGGCGCTGCAAACCTCCTATGTGAGTTTTCCGGGAGCCGGATCGAAAGGCCATGAAGAAGCGGAGTCTGCCTTTCCATTCAGTACCACGTCGTGGTACTTCGTCGATGCGCTCGATATGAGGGCGCCCGGCGATGCTTACGCTGTTGTCGCCTTCGGAGATTCGATCACCGACGGTACGCTATCGACCCTGAATGGGGATGACCGCTGGCCCGACGTGCTGGCACGCCGCTTACACGCCCTTCATGGTAACCGCGTGTCCGTCGTCAACGCCGGCATCGGTGGTAATCAAGTCGCCGGCCCCAGGGAATACTCCCCGCAAAAACCTTTTCCCGGAGGTCCTTCCGCGACAGCGCGCTTGGAGCGTGATGTCCTCTCGCTCTCGGGCGTGGCGAGCGTAATATGGCTCGAGGGCATCAATGATTTCAGCAAGAACGGCGAGGCCTCGGCCGAAGCGGTTCAAACGGGAATGAAAGAAGCGGTAGCCCGAATTCGTGCGCGCGGCGTGCGTGTCATCGGCGCGACTCTCACGCCTGCCCTAGGCGCCACCAACGCTAATCACGGATTCGCCGAGCAAGACCAAAAGCGTAGAGCACTCAATGAATTCATCCGCACTTCGGGCGTCTTCGATGGCATCGCGGATTTCGACGCCGTAATCACGGATCCCGCCACGGGCACGATGAGACCTCAGTTCATTCACAACACCACCACGGGCGGCGAGGGTGACAAGCTGCACCCCAACCGGCTAGGCTATCTCACCATGGGAATGGCCATCGATCTGAATCTGCTCCGCCCCAAGGCTAAGCTAGCAGGAGGAGAATAAGAGCTTGTGTACTCGATATAGGTCCGCTACTCCATGATAGGTCCGCTACTCCATGAAAATCACCGACGTAACGCTAACGCTATTTGCTTGGGACAACATCCCCGCCACCACCTACGGAGCACACTCCGGGCGCTTCTCCGGCCAGAGCGCGCTCGGACTCTTGCGATTGACGACCGGCGAGGGTATGGAAGGACATGCCTTCCTCGGTTCCGCCATGAACTCGGCAACCACGGATGCGCAAGGCCTCATTACCCACCTCAAACCGGTCCTTCTTGACAAGAACCCGCTGGAGCGGGAACGTCTGAATCAAGATCTTTGGAAGCGGCAACGCGCGGCCGGCGTGCGTACCATCGGCGCGGTGGACGTGGCGCTGTGGGATATCGCGGGTAAGGCCTACGGACAACCCATCCACCGCCTACTCGGCACTTACCGGGATCATATCGGCGCCTACGCTTCTTCCGCCATCCTCGCTTCACCCGAGGCCTACGCGGAAGAGGCGCTGTCCTTCAAGACCAATGGCTGGGCCGCCTACAAGATCCACCCGCCCACCCATTGGCGTGAAGACATCAAGGTGTGCGAAGCGGTGCGCCGCGCGGTGGGCGATGACTACACCATCATGCTCGATTCGACGTGGAGCTACGATTTCCCCGCCGCGGTGCGCGTAGGGCGCGCCATCGAGGAGATGGGCTTTCACTGGTACGAAGATCCGCTCTCCGATCAAGATCTCTACAACTACGTCAAGCTCAAGCAAAAACTCCACATCCCGGTGATGGCCACCGAGTATCCGATCACGGGGTATGACAGCTACGCGCCTTGGATCATGCTGCAGGCCACGGATTATCTACGAGGTGACGTCGCCGTGAAGGGCGGCATCACGACTTTGGTCAAGACCGCGCACCTCGCGGAGGCATTCCGCATGAACTATGAGGTGCACCACGGCGGCAACTCGCTCAACAACGTGGCCAATTTGCACGTGATCATGGCTATCCGCAATACCGAGTTTTTTGAAGTCTTGTTGCCCGGCGGCGCGCAGAAGTACGGCTTGGTGCAGGATATCGCCGTTGATCGCGATGGCCACGTGCACGCGCCCACGGCACCCGGCCTGGGCTACGACATCGATTTCGATCTGATCGAGCGCAAGAAAATTTCCGAACTGAAATGACAGCCCAGCAGGAGGCACTCCATGACTTCCCCCCTCAGTATCTTCAGACTCTGTGGCGTTCTGCTAACCGCCGCGCTTTGCACGGATCTGCACGCCATGATGGAAGCCGATAAATTCGTCGGTGCCTGGCGCTTAGTGTCCGCCGAATTCCGTGCCGAGGACGGAACCCTCGCCGAGTCCCCCTATGGCCCCGAGCCGCAAGGCATGTTGATGTACGACGCCCAAGGCAGCATGTCGGCCCAGTTGGCGCACAACAATCGCAAGCCCTTCGGCATCCCCGACCGAATGGGTGGAACGCCGGAGGAAATCAAGGGGGCCTTCGAGACCTATCAGGCCTACTACGGGCTCTACGAAGTCGATGAGCGCGAGCACATGGTCATCCACACGGTCACTCAAGCCCTATTGCCGAATTGGGTAGGTACGCAGCAGCGCCGCCAGTACCAATTTAAGGACGGCAAACTGATTCTGCGCACCCCACCGATCACCATCGGAGGAAAACGGCTCACGGGCGCGCTGGTGTGGGAAAAGATCAAGTTGCGTAAAGACTAGGGCGCCACTAATCGCAACTCTTGCGAATCCTCGTCGAGCCCGAAAACTCCTGGCATGCCGGCTGCGTGAAGATATGGGGGCCGAGCACGCGTATGGCCGACTGCGCGCGCATATCGATCTCTTCCAACTTCGGGTCAGCCACGCGCACCCACGCCAGCAATTCACCCACCTTGCGCTCGTCGATCACGGGCCGCCATTCCAGGGGCTGGGAAGTTGCATGACAGCTTCCGAAGCATCTCGATCCTGGAACTTCCCAGCGCGACCCTTGCGCGGCCAGCACCAAATACATGGCCTTCGCGTCCGCCGGAAATACGCCTTCCGCCACGCTGGCCTCAAAGAACATACGCTGCGCGTCCTCCCAGGGCTCGGTCATCTTGTGGGCGGCAAAATCGTAGATCACCGACGCCTTGCGGAATCCGCCCTCGAAGGGTTGCCCAATCAAGTCGCGAAACAAGGGCGGCATCCCCTTGCCGTCCAGCACCTGTCCGCGCGGTACCGTCCACACCTTTCCCTTGGCCTCCCGGAATCCAAAGTCCTCCACCAGGCGCATGGAGGAGACGAAGGGGTCATCCATCCACTCCACGACGACCTTTCCCTCGAAGTTTCCATGTTCGGCCCCCCGCGCGGTGGCGAACACGATGACGGTCACAAGCAAACCCAACAGCTTCTTCATCTGACCTCTCCGTCCAATATCCGTTGTACCGGTAGAGAGTGACCAGCCGGTGGCTCACTCCCACAAGAGTTACATCGTACCAGCCCCGAAAGGGCGCAGAGGCTCGATTTGGCCAAGACCGTGTTGGCGGCACAATTCAACGCAGCGCCGGAACGAAGCGATGGACTGGTTGAACACCGGCTTCTATCGCGCGTACGGCTACCACCTGATTTACCCGAATCCTTGCCGTCCTGGAATTCGGTCCATGCCCCCTTTAACGAATTCAAGAAGGCGCTAAGTGGGATGTCTTTCGTCACACTCGACTGACCGGCGGAAGGTACGCGTGCTTCGATTAGCACGCGCCGCCGGATAAACATGCCATTCGTTACGCTACAGAATCACCGCATCGAATACGAGTGGTTTGGATTGGATGCTCACGCAAAGACCCTGTCGGCCATCGTGATGCTTCATGAAGGACTGGGGTCCGTGTCCTTGTGGAAGAAGTTTCCGCGACAACTCGCGGAAGCCACAGGACGTGCCGTGCTCGCCTACTCGCGTTATGGCTATGGAAAATCGGATCCTCTACAGGAGAAACGTGAACCGGGCTACATGCACGATGAAGCGCTGCGGGCGCTGCCTGAGTTGCTTGAAAACCTCGGGATTCGGAATCCCATCCTCTTCGGCCACAGCGATGGCGCCTCTATCGCCATCATCCATGCCGGCGCCCGGCGTTGGCCGGTGCGGGCGCTCGTCCTTTTGGCTCCTCACGTATTCGTCGAGGACGCGGGTATTCGAAGCATCACGCAGGCGCGCGAAGCCTATCTTTCCTCGGACCTCAAAGACCGTCTTGCCAAGCGGCACGATGATCCGGATTCCGCTTTTTGGGGGTGGAACGATATCTGGTTGGATGCGCGCTTCCGCGCTTGGAATATCGAGGAGTACCTGCCCCATATCGAGTGCCCCGTTCTCGCCCTGCAAGGTCACGAGGACGAATACGGCACCATGGAGCAGATTTACCGCATCGTGCGCGGCGTAGAAAGAATCGAAGTCATTAAACTCAGGCAATGCGGCCACTCCCCGCACCGGGACCACCCCGAGATCGTGGTGGCAGCGGTTGCGGATTTTCTCAAAGTTTCGAGATGACCTCTCGATGCCAATGGTACGCATTGTCGAAGGATCTCGCGCAACGAGGCTTCAAATTCGTGGGCTCGACCATTCTCTACGCCTATATGCAGGCCGTGGGGATGGTGAACGATCACACGGTGGATTGCTATCGCCACTCGCAGTTGTAGCGCGAATCGTGGCCACGCTTATCAAGTCCGGGTACGATTCCACCGCTTGAACAACGGATTTCCCATTGCCTGTGCACGAAAGCATCGATTTCAACGGACTCCCGGCCATCAGACTCGTGGCACCGGACGGCGCGTCGGCGATCGCCACGCTGCATGGTGCCCATATCGTGTCGTGGAAATCCGCGAACGGCGATGAGCGGCTCTACTTGAGCGAGCGATCCAGCTTTTCGCCCGGCAAGGCCATACGCGGGGGCATACCTTTGATCTTTCCGCAGTTCTCCACCCACGGCTCGCTTCCACGCCATGGATTCGCACGCACCATGGCTTGGCAGATGGAAAAAGTTCACCAGAGCGGCGAGTTTGCCGGTGCGACGCTCTTCCTATCGGACACGCCGGAGTCTCGGCTGATCTGGCCTTTCGCGTTTCGCGCCGAGCTGACCTTTTCCCTCACACGCAACCGGCTGGATGTGGAGTTCAGTGTTGAAAACCGTGGGGGAGAACCATTCTCCTTCACCGCGGCGCTTCATACTTATCTGCGAGTGGAGCATATCGAGGCCACCCAGTTGCTCGGGTTGGAAGGCCGCACTTACCGCGATCAGGCCGCCGGCAGCACCAAGCGCGTGGAGCACCAGCAAGCGCTTAATTTCGACGACGAGGTCGATCGCATCTATTTCACCGCGCCCCAAGACGTGATGCTGCGCGAACCAAATCGCAGCATGAATATTCTCAACACCAACTTCCCTGACCTCGTCGTGTGGAATCCTTGGGTGGAGAAATGTGCGCATCTCGCCGATATGCCCGCGGATGGATTCAAACGCATGCTCTGCGTCGAGGCTGCGGTGGTGGAACGTCCGGTGAGTCTTGCTCCGGATGCAGAATGGTGGGGCCGGCAGTCACTGGTCGCCGTTCGATAGGACGGTTTCGCGCGTCCATTCCTGGTTCCAAAATTCCGGATCAACTTGCTCGGGCGGACCCGAACGACCACTGTCGAATTTCTTTACATCTTATTACGGTAAATCACCGGTAACCACAAAAATCCTCAATTAATTATTGAGTTGCGAAAGTGGAGCAAAAATTGCGTTGGGTTCGGCAACTAGAGCTAATTAGAAAACGCGGGAGCGCAGCACTCTCGCAAGACACCTATAAGCCGGGGACCTGTATGTCGAGTTTGTTAGTTGCCTTCATCGTTCGCCTACTGGTGGCGACGAGCGTCTTGCTGATCGCGAGCGCCTTCTTGAGCATGCCACTCACGATCTAGCCGAGCGCTGTTCAGATTCACCGCCCCTTCCCATCAAATGACGGCGGGAATCCCTGTGTATAGGGTCCGCCTTGCGCCTAGCGAGTACGGACGTTAGCCTTCCGTTCCCTCTTGAAAGTATCTGCCCATGTCGGTCTCGGTGCACAACGCCTACGTCTATACCGCCACTCGCCCCTTCGCCGCTCACCAGCCCAGCGTGATGTTCATCCATGGCGCGGCCAACGATCATAGCGTGTGGGCGCTGCAAAGCCGCTATTTCGCCTATCACGGATGGAACGTGCTGGCGGTGGATCTGCCGGGCCATGGAAAGTCACCGGAACCTCTGCTATCGAGCATCGAAGCCATGGCGGACTGGTGTAGCGCGTTGCTCTCACAGGCGGGCGCGAACCAAGCCGCCATAGTGGGCCATAGCATGGGATCGCTCATCGCAGTGGAATTCGCCGCACGGCACGCGGCGCAAGTGAGCAAACTGGTTTTGGTCGGCACGGCCTTCCCCATGAAAGTCTCCGAGGCCTTGCTGGACGCAGCCAAAGCACGGGATCACGCGGCCCTCGACATGATCAATGTATGGGGCCATAGCGGCGCAGGCCAAATGGGAGGCAACAGTGCGCCGGGCCAATGGATGATGGGAGGAGGAATGCGCCTGCTGGAGCGCAACGCCAAGCCGCTGCACAACGATTTCACCGCTTGCAATGACTACGCCTTAGCCAACGAGAGCGCCGCTACAATCGCTTGCCCAACGCTGGTGATATCGGGCAACCGAGATTTAATGACCCCCATCAAGGCCGCGCGTAGCCTCGCCAGCAAACTCCCAAACGCCAAGATGCGGTTCATCGAGCATGCGGGTCACGATTTAATGGCCGAGCAACCCGGCCAACTCCTCGATGAGTTGATCGTCTTTCTGCGTTAGAGGACCCTCATCCGAGCGATTTGCTGGCTTGCTCCAGCA
>JBKKAO010000205.1:0-9206 GCA_046714645.1 Burkholderiales bacterium
AGGCGCAGTCGCTGCTGACCGGTAACATCGAGGCTCAGGCCACCCAAGCGGAGCCGGAACTATGGCGCATGACCCTGGATTTACTCCGGCTGCGCGCCGACAAACCCGCGTTTCGAGCCCTCGCCAAGCGCTGGGCGGCAGAGTTTTCGATCGAGGCGCCGCCTTGGGATCCCATGGTCGACGAGGCCAAGCTGATTCCCGATCTGCGCATGGGCGCAAAGGCTTGCATGGAACTGGTAGGGGATATCGACCTTTCCGGCGCCATCGGGCACAGCCGGAACGGATTTTTAGACCATCCCGCAGTCATCCGAATCGACGCGACTTGCCTGCGATCCTTGGATGCGCAGGCATGCAGCGTTCTCTTCGACACGGTGAACCGGATGATCGAAGCAGGCATCGGTATTTACCTGACCGGTGTCGCGCGTTTCGCCCACTGCCTGAGAAATTTGATTACTCTGGATGCCCAGTACCGCCCTGCCTGGGGATTGCTCCTTCTTATCTGGCAGATCAAAGCGGAAGAGCAAGAACACGCTCGCGTGGTCCAGGACTATTTTCGCGCTTTCAGCGCGCGGCCTCCGCAATGGGAGCCCTTGGTTACACCGGTGGTCGGTATTCCAAATATCGAGGAAAAGCGCGGCGAGCCGCGCTATCAGCTCGGTCCTGAGATACTACGCTTTAGCGGAACGCTTCTTGGGTCCGAAGACTTTCACCTGGCGGAGTTGCAAAACTTCGCTCGCGAGCGCAAATACGTGAATGTCGATTTATCTTATTTGCAGCGTATGGACGTAGCGGCAGGACGGGCACTGGTGGATGTGACCAACACTCTGGTGTCGCAAGGAAAGTTCGTTCGCCTCCTGCGCCAACATAGCTTGATCATGGCGCTCTTACGTTTACTTGAAATCAACCGGTCGGCGACCTTAACTGCGCTGGCCAATTAATTGGCGCCAACCATTGGCGTCAATACGCGAGCACCGGAAAATAGATCTCATGAGCGAAGTCATGCATGGCACCACCATCCTATCCGTGCGCCGCGGCAACAACGTGGCGCTGGGCGGTGATGGCCAGGTAACCTTGGGGAATATCGTCCTCAAGGCCAGCGCGCGCAAGGTGCGGCGCCTCTATCACGAGAAGATTCTCGCAGGCTTCGCTGGCGGCACGGCGGACGCATTTACCTTGTTCGAGCGCTTCGAGGGGAAACTGGAAAAGCATCAAGGCCACTTACTGCGCTCCGCCGTCGAGCTTGCCAAGGACTGGCGCACCGATCGCATTCTGCGCAGGCTAGAAGCCATGCTCGCCGTGGCGGATGCCGAAAACTCCCTCATCATCACCGGTAACGGCGATGTAGTAGAACCGGAGCTTGGTATCCTCGCCATCGGTAGCGGCGGCGCCTTCGCCCAGAGCGCCGCGCGCGCCTTACTGGAAAATACCGAACTTTCCGCGGTGGAGATCGTCAAGAAATCCTTGACCATCGCCGGAGATATTTGCATCTACACGAATCAGTCGCATGTGATAGAGGAGTTGGGGGGGGATGGCGGGAGGAGGGAGGAGGGAGGGGGGAGGAGGGAGGCGTAACCCCATTTCTCCTTCCACTTTCCCCCTCCCTCCTCCCTCTTTACGAGTACCCCATGTCCGAGATGACCCCCCAGGAAATCGTCCATGAATTGGACAAACATATCGTCGGCCAAACCGCGGCCAAGCACGCGGTCGCCATCGCGCTGCGCAACCGCTGGCGGCGCCAACAAGTTCCAGAACCCCTGCGCCAGGAAATCACGCCGAAGAATATTTTGATGATCGGCCCCACGGGCGTGGGAAAGACCGAGATCGCGCGCCGTTTGGCCAAGCTGGCCAACGCCCCCTTCATCAAGGTAGAAGCGACCAAGTTCACCGAGGTCGGTTACGTGGGCCGCGACGTGGACACCATCATCCGCGACTTGGTGGAGTCAGCCATCAAGCAAACGCGCGAGCAGGAAACCAAGAAGGTCCGCCGCCGCGCCGAAGACATGGCGGAGGAGCGCATCCTCGACTTGTTATTGACTCCGGCCCGCGATACGGGCTTTCACAGCGAAGAAGCCTCCGATGACGCAAGCGCGGAGAACCCCACGCGGCAGAAATTTCGCAAGAAGCTTCGCGAAGGCGATCTGGATGAGCGAGAAATCGAGATCGACGTCGCCTCGGTAAGCCCGCACATGGAGATTCTCGCACCGCCCGGAATGGAGGAACTGACCACACAGATTCAATCCATGTTCCAAAACATAGGGGGGCAGCGCCGGCGCCCGCGCAAGCTCAAGGTCCGGGATGCATTGAAGATGCTCACCGAGGAAGAAGCCGCCAAGCTGGTCAACGATGACGACCTCAAGTCTCAAGCGCTGCGCAACGTGGAACAAAACGGCATCGTCTTTTTGGATGAGATCGACAAGATCACCAGCCGCTCGGAGACCCATGGGGCGGATGTATCGCGCCAAGGGGTACAACGCGATCTCTTGCCCTTGGTGGAGGGCACCGCCGTGTCCACCAAATACGGCATGATCAAGACCGATCACATCTTGTTCATCGGCAGTGGTGCTTTTCACCTGTCTAGACCGTCGGACTTGATTCCCGAGTTGCAGGGCCGCTTCCCCATCCGAGTGGAGCTGAGTCCCCTTTCGGTGGAGGATTTCGAGCGCATCCTCACCAGCACCGACGCCTGCCTGACGCGCCAGTACGAAGCACTGCTGGCGACCGAGGGCGTAAAGCTCGACTTTCAACCCGGTGGCATCAAACGCCTGGCCCAAATTGCCTGGCAGGTTAACGAGAAGACCGAGAACATCGGCGCGCGCCGCCTCTATACAGTGATGGAAAAGCTTCTGGAGGAGGTTTCCTTCGACGCATCCAAGTTCCAGGCTCAAGCTGTCAATCTCGACGCCGATTACGTGGATAGCCGTCTCAAAGCTCTCGCCGGAAGCGAGGACCTCGCGCGCTACGTCTTGTAAGCCCAAATCGCCCGGATGCGAGAGCTTCCCAGGCGGAAGCTTTCCCCCCAGGATGCCAATCGGATAGTTGTTCTAGGAACCCCTGACCATGCAGGAACGACAGACCTTTCACCTTGAAGTCAATCCTTGCATTCCGCGCACGCTCGGGCGGTTAGAAGAGCTGGCCAATAACCTCTGGTACACCTGGGACCGTCCCACTCGTACCATGTTCGCGCGCCTTCATCCCGGCTTATGGGATGCCGTCGGCCATAGCCCCAAGGCATTCTTGCGCCGGCTCGACGAAAGACGGCTGATCGAAGCCGCGGAGGACCCGGTCTTCCTGCGCAACTACCATCGCGTGCTCTCCGCCTACGATACCTACCACAGCGAAGCGGCGCCTAAAACCACGAGCGAGGCATTTGGCAAGAACGATCTAATCGCCTACTTCTGCGCCGAGTTCGGGTTCCACGAGAGTTTTCCCATTTATTCCGGCGGTCTGGGCATCTTAGCGGGCGATCACTGCAAGACCGCGAGCGATTTGCACCTGCCCTTCGTTGGCGTTGGGCTGCTCTACCGCCAAGGTTATTTCACTCAGACCATCGACTCCGATGGCGTGCAAAAGGCCGTATACCCTTATTCCGAGTTCGAAGCCCTTCCGGTTACGCCCGTGCTCGCCCCCAGCGGATTGGAGCTCAAGATCGAGGTAGATTTCCCCGGACGCCCGGTGATCTGTAAGGTCTGGCATGTGCGCTGCGGGCATGTCGGGCTCTACCTACTGGACACGGATCTGCCGGAGAACGACGAGCACAGGCGGCATATCACCCACCAACTCTACGGAGGTGACAAGACCACGCGCATCGAGCAGGAAATCATTCTAGGTATCGGCGGAGTAAGGGCGCTGGAAGCGCTCAATATTCATCCCACCGCTTGGCATATGAATGAGGGGCATGCGGCCTTCTTGGTGCTCGAGCGCATGCATCAAATGGTCCGTCTCGGTATGGATCTTCCGGCCGCTATGGAAGCGGTGGCCGCGAACTCGGTATTTACTACCCACACCCCGGTGCCCGCGGGCCACGACCACTTCGCCGAAGACGTCATGTGGAACTACTTCGAGAAGCTGTGCGGTCAGATGAATATGTCTCGCGACGAATTGCGGGACCTAGGCCGCGTTCACAACGTGCACGAATTCAATATGACCGCCCTCGCCATAAACTGCTCGCGCTTCCAAAACGGGGTCAGCCGGATTCATGGCGGCGTGTCAGCCAAAATCTGCGCGAGTCATTGGCCGCAGATCGATACCAAGGACAACCCCATGAGCTATGTCACCAACGGGGTGCATGTTCAGACATGGGTCGCGCAGGAGTGGGCGGATCAATTCGAAAAGTACTTGGGATTCGATTGGACCCGCCATCTCACCGACGTGGAGTTCTGGGAGCGCATCGACGCCATCCCCGACCAACTCTTCTGGAGCGTGCGCCAGACCCTCAAGGCGCAGATGCTCACGATCGTTCGCCAGCGCCTTACCCGCCAACATCAGCGCAACCGGGGCTCTCAGGCGCATTTGGACCGCCTGCTCAAATTCGCGGATGTGGACCATCCGAAGGTGCTGACCATAGGATTCGCCCGCCGCTTCGCCACTTATAAACGCGCCGCCCTCGTGTTCGAGAATCTGGATTGGCTACGCGAGATACTCTGCAACGATGAACGCCCGGTGCTCTTCCTCTTCGCCGGCAAAGCCCACCCAGCGGACCGGCCTGGACAAGAGATCATTCGCGGCATTTCCGAGACGTCCAAGCGATCCGAGTTCGAGGGCCGCATCCTGTTAGTGGAGGACTATGACATGCGGCTCGCCCGCTTCCTGGTCTCCGGCGTGGACGTGTGGCTCAATAATCCCATCTATCCCTTGGAGGCGAGCGGCACTTCCGGCATGAAGGCGGGCATCAACGGCGCCCTTAACTTGAGCGTACTCGATGGGTGGTGGGACGAAGGCTACGAAGGCGAGAACGGTTGGGCCATCAAGCCCGTCTCGGAGACCACGGATGATGCGAAACGCAATGCCGAAGAGTCCAAGGCCTTGTACGAATTACTGCAAGACCAGGTCATCCCCACCTACTACCGCCGCGGCGACATGGGCTATTCGCCGGATTGGGTGCGCATGGCCAAGCGTTCCATGGCCACCCTCATGCCGCGCTTTAGTTCCACGCGCATGGTGACGGAGTACCTGCAGAACTTCTATGTCCCCGCCACGCGCCAAGGCGCGCGCATGCATGGCGATAACTTTCATGCTGCCAAACAACTGGCCGTCTGGAAAGCACGGGTCCGCCAGTGCTGGTCAAACGTTCAGGTTCGCCGCTTGGATACGCCTAAGCGCAACATCTGGTTTAGCGAATCCATTTCGGTGGAGATCGCGGTTCAACTCAATGGCTTGCGGCCCGAGGACGTCGTGGTGGAAGTCATGACTCAGCGCGATACCACCGAGGCTCATCTGCAAGTCAAGACTGGATTTCAGCTCACTTGCCTAGAGGGCACCACCGATCGCGGCGAGCATCGCTTCAAGCTCGACCTCACGCCGGATATGTGCGGCAAGTTGGAGTACCGCGCCCGCGTATACCCTCACCATCCCCTGCTCGCTCATCCTTTCGAAATGGGCATGATGCGCTGGCTGTAGGGCCGCTTCGGTAAGGAAACGCAATTGCCGGGCTTTTCATCACAGCAGATACCACTTATTGCCGCCGCGCTCGCCGAGGCGGGATGGTGCGTGGTGCCCGTCGCGGTCTCGGCGCAACAGGTTGCCCTGCTACGAGCACAAGCGGACAAGCTCTGGTTATCCGGGGCTTATTCGCCTGCCGCCATTGGACGCAAGCGTAAAGTCGATACCTCCGTTCGCGAGGACTTTATCTCTTGGGTGGATCCTGAAGCCTCTGCTGGCGCGGTCAGGTCGCTCCTGAATGGGTTCGAGAAACTGCGTCTTGCCATCAACGAACACTGCTATCTCGGGCTTTTCGACTTCGAAGCACATTTCACCCGGTACGCCGCGGGCTCTCATTACGCTCGCCATCTGGACCGGTTTAACGATGGCTCCGAGCGCGCCGTGTCCTGCGTGCTCTACTTGAACGAAGTTTGGAGCGAAGCCGATGGCGGCCAACTGCGGCTTTACCTCGAACCGGATTGCCTTCATCATACTGACGTAGTCCCCCGCGCCGGTACGCTGGTCACCTTCTTGAGCGACCGGTTCCCGCACGAAGTTCTCCCGGCGAATCGCGAACGATGGAGCTTCGCGGGATGGTTTCGCAAACGCAGCGCTGGTAACTCGCCTATCTGACCCGACGATGCTCAATGACCTCGAACTCACCGGCCGCGCGCGAACGCATATCACACAACTCGAAGAGCCGCGCTGCGCCTTGCATCACGACGTGGTGCGGCCCTTCTTGGCGTTGAGGGCGGAAGCGGCCAAGGAAGGCATCGGCCTGCACCCATACAGCAGCTTTCGGGACTTCGATACTCAGGCGCTGATCTGGAATCGCAAGTTTCGCGGCGAGCGAACGCTCTACGCCCGCGATGGTCAAGTCATCGACCCTGCATCGTTGACGGACGAGCAGAAGATCGGCGCCATCCTCGCTTGGTCAGCGCTGCCCGGCGCCAGCCGTCATCACTGGGGAACGGAGATCGACGTCTTCGACCAAGCCGCTATGCCAGAAGGCTATCGCGTGCAGTTATTGCCCGAAGAGTTCGCGCCCGGTGGCGTATTCCAAAAACTCGTCCGGTGGCTCGATGACCATGCGCATCGCTTCGGATTCTTTCGTCCCTACGATCAGGAGCGCGGCGGCGTGTCGCCCGAGCCCTGGCACATCAGCTACGCGCCCGTTTCTACGCACGCTCAAGCCGCGCTCACGGCGGAGCTTGTCGCACAAACCCTTAGGACAGGAGATCTCTTGGGCCAGGATTTGGTTCTGCGAGCTCTGCCCAGCCTCATGCGCCAATATGTCGCGAACGTGGCGCAGCCATCCAACACCGTGCTTGCGCATAGTGCGCTGCGGCCCACGGCGTAATTCACATGCCCACCCTCTTCTCTCATGCCTTGGCAAGCGCGGCCGTCGGGACCCTTGTGCTGCCCAGAGGCCTCGGTCTCAAGCCCATCCTCATCGGCATGGCGTGCTCGGTCCTTCCCGACCTGGAGGTTCTCGCGTTCTCGCTCGGCATCCCCTAAGCCCATCCCATGGGCCACCGAGGATTCTCGCATCCCTAGTTTTCGCGGTACTACTGGCTTTAGCCGCGCTGTGGTCGTTTTATCGAGAGCCCATGGATACGCTCTACAGCGAGTTCCGGTGGATAGGGTTGCCCGCCGCCCTGATCTTAGCCTTGGCCGTGATTCGCCGGCCCAAGGAAGCCCAATGGAGGGGTTAGAACGGGAGCCGTTACCCATCATTGGCGTCTCGCGATCTGGCCGGTGGGTCACGGCCTAAGGGCTCACACTCCGCGACGGACATTCCACTTCATGAGGAATACGGCCATCAACGAACGGCTGCTCGTCATCACATTGGCGGGCGTTCAGTTCACGCACATCATTGGACTTCATGGTCATGATGCCCCTCGGGCCGCAACTCATGCGCGTGATGCACATCAGCCCGCGGGAATTCAGCTTTCTTGTCGCGGCCTATACCTTGAGCGCGGCGGTGGCGGCGTTCCTGACCGCGCTCTACATTGATCGTTTCGATCGCAAGCTGCGCGGGATTGCTCATCGGCCATACGGCGAGCGGTGCGCTGATACGGTACTGGTTGGTGGGATTGATCGCGGTGGCGTGCACGCTGATCGCGATTCCGATTGCGTGGCGCATCAAACCGGTGTCGTAACTTTCTTCGCGTTTCCCTAGTCGCCAACGCCGCCAATTCAGCGCGGACTTTCTCGGGTTGGATCAATGTGTTCAGCAACTCGAGCATGCCTTTGAGCTACCGAGGCAATCCATACCGATCTAGTACCGGTCTCCAACCTGAAGCGAGTTCCTCACACTCCGCATCAAAGTCGGTTCGCCTTGAATGTATCGCATTGCCGCACGTCACCACTCTCAATCCCGGAGGTGAACCAGCGCTTACGCTGTTCCGCGGATCCGTGCGTAAACGATTCGGGAGAAACGTAGCCGCTCGAGCGTTTTTGCATGCGATCGTCACCGATCTGCGCGGCGGCGTTTAGCGCCTCTTCGATGTCGCCCTGCTCCAATATGTGCCGGGCTTTGTCGGCGTGATTCGCCCACACGCCCGCGAAACAATCCGCCTGGAGTTCGAGCCGAACCGATAGAGCGTTGGCTTTTGCTTCGCCAACCTGCTGCATGCGAACTTGCACCTTTTCGGAGATGCCGAGCAGGGCCTGAACGTGATGACCGATCTCGTGGGCAATCACGTAGGCTTGCGCGAAATCGCCGGGCGCCTGAAAGCGATCCTTCAAGTCTTGATAGAAGCTCAGATCGATGTAGACCTTCTGATCGCCGGAGCAGTAGAACGGCCCCACCGCTGCTTGGGCGTGTCCGCAGGCCGATTGCACGGCCCCGGTGAAGAGCACGAGCTTTGGCTCGACATACGTCTTTCCGGATTGCTGGAATAGCGCGCGCCAAACATCCTCCGTGTCCGCCAGTACCACGGAAATAAATTCCTTCATGGGATCAGTGGCGGGCGCTTGAGTGCTCTGCGGGGCTTGCACGGGCTGCTGCATCCCTTGCATCACCACACCGGGATCCACACCAAAGTACATGGCGACCAGCGCCAGCAAGATGGTGCCGATGCCTCCGCCTACCATGCCACGCGATACCGGGGACCCGCGCCGGTCCTCGACATTGCCGCTTTGTCTTCCGCCGCCCCATCTCATGAATCTGCTCCTCTAGCGTACCGGTTTCAGAACGTAGAATGGGCAGAGGCGCTCGCCGCCGAAACCCATCGCTCCGTCCATTGAAACATAGTTGATGAGTTTCGGCCTTGCTCAGCCGAGCGGCAAGGCTGTCGGGCGCAATGAGAAAACGCGCTCGTAGCGGGGCAATGGGATAAAGTTGCGCGCTCCAGCATCTCTGCCTTATCCTGCCCCCCAGACGCCCCGGCGAAGCGCTGCGCCGTCACGTGCGACACTGTCTGGCATTTGCCCTGTACGGAATGGCCTGGACCTATCTATGGCGCCAGGAATGGCCAGCGGCACAGCGCGTCGCGGAGGAATTGATCGCCAGGTCGTCCGAGCAGGGGTTCCCGTTCTGGGAATCGATGGGGCATTGCATCGCG
>JBKKAO010000206.1:0-7236 GCA_046714645.1 Burkholderiales bacterium
CTCGCACTTCTCTTGACTCTACTGACTTACTGACTTCAATTCATCAACGAAATGTAAGCATCCAAATTTCTCTATCAGCTACACAAGCTTAAGCTCAAGTCATTACCATAACCCCTGCCTTCACCTACGTAACTAACCCAAATTCCAAACACCCACACCCGTCGGCTGTCTCGGTTTTTAAAGAACGATTGGTTGCGGGGGCAGGATTTGAACCTACGACCTTCGGGTTATGAGCCCGACGAGCTACCGGACTGCTCCACCCCGCGACTGAAGAGGCGAATCTTAGCAGTTCGGTTAAACCCGAGTCAACGCCATCATGCTTTTGGCATGCTCGGCCATCGCTTCTGAACTCAAAGAAGATTGATCCGAAACGCAAACAGCGGGCTGTGCCTCTGCCTCGGGTAGCTTCGCCTGCACCACGAGCGTGCTCAAATCATCCAGGGCGGGAAGTTCCCGTAGCGAGCGAAGGCACAAGTCATTGAGGAAACTCTTGGTCGTCGCGTAGAGCGCCGGGCGCCCAGGCACCTCCCGGTGCCCGACCGAATCTATCCAACCCCGGCCTTCTAGAGCCTTCAAAATCCCCGGCGAGACGGCTACACCTCTGATATCTTCGATATCACCACGGGTTACGGGCTGGCGGTAAGCGATGATCGCCAAAGTCTCCAGGACGGCGCGTGAGTACTTGGGGGGCTTCTCCGAAGACATGCGGTCGAGATATCTCTGTAGATCGGTTCGCGTCTGGAACCGCCAGCCCCCGGCCACCGACACCAGTTCCACACCTTTGCCTGACCAATCGGTCCGTAAGTCATCCAATACCCGTCGCAATAGGTCATGATCGACTTCACTCTCAAACAACATAGCCAGCTCCTCTATCGCCACTGGTTCGTCGCTGGCGAGGATCGCCGCTTCCAAAATGTTCTTTATGCCATGTAAATCAAATCGTTCCATTTCCATCACTTAGCATCACGTAGATAGGGGAAAAAACCGCTCGCTGGACTACCTTAACCAATCCCTCTTTGGCGAGCTCGAGCAGTCCCAGGAGTGCGACCACCAATCCCGGAACCCCCTGCCGAGGATCAAACAAAGTCGAAAACTCCACAAATCCGCCGCCGTGCAGGCCACGAAGCATCTGACTCATAGACTCCCGCACGGAGAGCTGCTCGCGCGTCACCCGGTGGTGCTTATTCGCCGTGGCTCTGGCTAAGAGTGCGAGCCACGCCAGGCGCAAGTCCTCGGGGTGAACCTCCGGTAACCGCTCCACGACACTCCTCTCGAACCACACTTGAGCCACCTTGAAGTCCCGGCCCAAGACCGGCAAGTCGTCCAAACGATGGGCAGCCAGCTTCATCCGCTCATACTCCTGGAGGCGCCGCACCAATTCCGCCCTGGGATCTTCCTCCTCTACCGGTTTTTCCGGCCTGGGTAATAGCATGCGCGACTTGATTTCGATGAGCAGGGCGGCCATCAGCAGGTATTCAGCCGCCAACTCCAACTGATGGGACCGCATGACCTCGACATATCCAAGATACTGACGGGTGAGTTCCGCCATCGGAATATCGAGAACATTCAGATTCTGCTGCCGAATCAGATATAGGAGTAGGTCGAGGGGGCCTTCAAACGCTTCAAGGATGATCGCAAGCGCCTCGGGAGGGATGTAGAGATCCTTGGGCATCTCACCCATCGGTTCTCCGTATATCCGCGCCACTGGGAAACGTTGGGCAGCCGGGATCTCGGCGACTACTTGCAAACTTGCCCCAATCCGTGGGCCGGGCCATTCATGATTTTGCCTTCACATCGATCAGAAAACCTGATTATCCGTCAAACCCGCAAGCGCCTGCCTGGCGGTTAAAGAACCCTTCTGCAATGCCGTTATGACGAGCGAATCGGTACCCATTCTCAAATCTCACTCCGTATTAAATGACGTAAGGCGTAGTATCCATGACCAAGAGTGATCTCAAATTTCTTGTTGTAGACGACTTCTCCACCATGCGCCGCATCGTGCGAAACCTCCTAAAAGAGGTTGGAATCACCAACGTGGAGGAGGCGGAAGACGGCCAGATCGCGCTGCAGACGTTGCGCGCCGGCAAGTTCGACTTCGTGGTAAGCGACTGGAATATGCCCAACATGACGGGAATCCAGCTTCTGCGAGAGATTCGCGCCGACGAAACGCTCAAGCACTTGCCAGTTCTCATGGTCACGGCGGAGGCAAAGAAAGAGAACATCGTCGAAGCAGCCCAAGCCGGCGCCAATGGTTATGTGGTTAAGCCTTTCACTGCCGCCACCTTAGATGAAAAGCTTCAAAAAATCTTCCTACAAATGCAGAAATCCGGAACTCTACAATGACCCTCGCTTCCGCGCCCGCCGCATCCCATTCCACCAACGATTCGCCCGAGCTTGAAGCATTGTTCGACAGCATTGTTTCGGCCCAGCAAGCGCCGAAAGAAGACCTCCCAGGGATGCAGGGAGAACCCGGCAGCATGGTCTCGCAAGTAGGACAACTCACACGCAAGCTGCACGACACTCTGCGCGAGATCGGCGCCGGCCAGGCATTGGAAAAGGCCAGCACCGCCATCCCAGACACTTGCGAGCGCCTTTCCTATGTCGCCAACATGACGGATCAAGCGGCGCACCGCGCGCTGGCGGCCATTGAAACCGCCAAGCCCATACAGGAGAGCCTTGAGCGCGGTGCGAGCGATCTCGAAACGGCTTGGAACCGCTTTTTCAAGCAAGAACTCAATGTTGACGAGTTCAAGACACTCGTAGAACACACGCGGTCTTTCTTGGCCGGTGTTCCTACTCAAACCCAGGCAACGAATCATCAACTTAACGAGATCATGATGGCGCAAGACTTTCAGGATCTGACGGGGCAAGTCATCAAGCGTCTCACCAGTGCGGCCCAGGAGATGCAAAAGCAATTGTTGCAACTATTGATCGCCAACGTCCCCGCCGAGAAACGCGAGATTGCACAGTCGAGCGGCCTACTCAACGGCCCTGTCCTCAACGCCAACGACGCTCCGACGTGGTCCCCAATCAATCGCAGGTGGACGAACTCCTGCTGAGCCTTGGCTTCTGAGCATAAAGCCCGATGAGTCACTTTCAAGGCATGGAAGACTTCTTGACCGAGGCGACCGAACTCCTGGCCGGCCGCAGAACGATCGATCAACCTGACGGAGAAGGCGCGCGTACCGGACGCCGGGAAGCAGACAAGGTCGCCGTGGCGGCGACAGAATCCACGATTCGCGCCGACACCATCCGCGAATCTCGCGGCGATCTTCTCAAGGAAGCCGCCTAGATCCGCTAGGCAATCAATCCAATCATCCCAATTCGGTATGAGCGCTCAAGAATTTCTTGCACGGGAACCCATCCTCGATCATCAGCAAGAACTGGTTGGCTATGATCTGCGGTGGGCGGGCCAAGCCCCTGCTCTCAACGGGGCAGATCTACTCAGTCTTCTAACCAACCCGGAGGATAAGAGCTGGCGGCTGGGTTCGCGCATTGTCGTCACCGATCAAGTGCCCGCTCCGCTGGAAGCCGCTGCTCAAATCCCCAAGGCCGCCTATGTGGTCGAACTCAAGGGCGCCACAGCGACGCCAGGCACCGCGCGAGAATTGCGCGAGGCCGGATTAGCTTGTTGTATTCGCACACCTTCGCCGGCGCCCATACCGCATGAGATCTATCCTAGCCTCGGATATCTGAGCTTGGACGTCAACCAACTCGGGTCCACCGTCAAGAAGGTATCGGATTCCCTACGCAAGCTGCCGGCCCGGCAAATCGGGCGAAATATCGCTTCAGCGGACTCCTTCACGGCCGCCAAGGAGGCACGCCTTGATCTGTATCAAGGATACTGGTTTCTCAATCCCGGCACCCAGGCAGGAGCCATCATCGGTCCGGCCTATGCGAATTTGGTCTCCTTGATGCGGCTCGCTCAAGCGAATGCGCCGGTCAACAAACTCGAAGACATTCTCAAACGCGACGCCGCTCTGTCCTATAAATTACTGCGCTACATCAATAGCGCCGGGTTCGGTCTATCTTGCGAGATTCAGTCCTTGCGGCACGCGGTTGCAGTGTTGGGTTACCAGAATCTCTACCGGTGGCTGGGTTTGCTCATGGTCAACGCCGCACGTAGGACCTCGCCCGACGCACTGGTCACCACAGCGATCACACGCGGGCGCTTTGTGGAATTATTGGGGCAAGACCTCTTCGAGGCCAGCGATCGCGACAACCTATTTATCGTGGGCATGTTCTCCCTATTGGGAGCCATCTTGCGTGTCCCCATGGAAGAAATCACCAGCCAGATCCCGTTGCCAGAGACCATAAGAGACGCACTCACGGCACGCCAAGGTCCCTACGGCCCCTTCCTCCAATTAGCGGAAGCCTGCGAACAACTCAGCGACCAGCGCAACCTGGATAGCGCCGAACTGCTCGCCATGAGCCTCGATCTCAAGCCCGCCGAGGTCAATCTCGCCCAGATCGAAGCCATGGTCTGGGCGGATACATTGAGCCCGCACTAGCCTCTCAAGCCGCTAACGCCTGGGGTTGCGCATTGCGCTTTTCAAACTCCACGCGTTCATCACGCCAGTGGACCATCACCGTCTCTCTGGGCGCGAACTTTCCTTCAAGAATCTCCCGCGCAAGAGGATTCTCGATCACCGATTGAATCGCGCGCTTAAGCGGGCGCGCTCCGAAGACCGGATCAAAGCCCGCTAGGGCAAGCTCGCTCATCATCTCATCAGAGACCTCTAGGCCGATCTCCATGGCGGCCAGACGCTTACGCAGGTGATCCATCTGAATCCGTGCAATCGATTCGATGTGCTTGCGGTCTAGGGCATGGAACACCACCACCTCGTCGATGCGATTGATGAATTCGGGGCGGAAGTAGTTCTTCACCTCGCTCATCACGGCGCTTTTGACCTTGGCGTAGTCCGACCCAGCCATCTGTTGAATCATCTGTGATCCCAAATTGGACGTCATCACCACCACCGTGTTCTTGAAGTCCACGGTGCGGCCTTGGCCGTCGGTGAGACGGCCATCGTCGAGCACCTGAAGCAGCACGTTGAACACATCCGGATGGGCCTTCTCCACCTCGTCGAGCAAGATCACCGCATAGGGCCTGCGCCGCACCGCCTCGGTGAGATAACCGCCCTCCTCGTAGCCCACATATCCGGGGGGCGCACCGATCAGCCGCGCAACCGAATGTTTCTCCATGAATTCGGACATATCCACCCGCAGCAGATGCTCCTCGGAATCAAATAGAAAATTCGCGAGGGCTTTGCATAGTTCTGTTTTTCCCACGCCCGTGGGTCCCAAGAACAAAAAGGATCCATAGGGCCGGTTGGGGTCCGACAAACCCGCGCGCGAACGCCGAATGGCATCGGACACCATCCGCACGGCTTCGTCTTGGCCGACCACTCGCTCGTGAAGACGCGCTTCCATCTTGAGGAGCTTATCGCGCTCGCCTTGCATCATCTTGGCCACGGGAATTCCGGTGGCGCGGGAAACCACCTCCGCGATCTCCTCGGCCCCCACTTGCGTGCGCAACAGCGTCTTCGCTTGCGAAGAACCTTTATCGGCTTGCTTGAGTTGCGCTTCTAGCTGCGGCACGCGTCCATACTGCAACTCCGACACTGTCTGCCAATCGCCCTTGCGCTTGGCGGCTTCCATTTCCACCTTGATGCGATCGATCTCTTCCTTCACGTGCTGGCTACCTTGGACCTGGGCCTTTTCCGCCTTCCAGATTTCTTCAAGATCGGTGTACTCACGATCAAGCTTCCTGATCTCAGCCTCCAACAACGTTAATCGTTCCTTGGACGCCGAGTCGGATTCTTTCTTCACCGCCTCGCGTTCGATCTTGAGCTGAATCAATCGGCGCTCGATCTTGTCCATGGCCTCGGGCATGGAGTCGATCTCCATTCGGATGCGCGCGGCCGCTTCGTCGATCAAGTCAATGGCCTTGTCCGGCAAAAAGCGGTCGGTGATGTAGCGATGGGACAGTTCGGCTGCCGCTACGATGGCCGGATCGGTGATCTCCACACCGTGGTGAACTTCGTATTTCTCCTTCAATCCGCGCAATATGGCGATGGTGGCTTCCACCGTCGGTTCGCCCACCAACACTTTCTGAAAGCGCCGCTCTAGAGCCGCATCTTTCTCGATGTGCTTGCGGTATTCATCCAAGGTCGTAGCACCGATGCAGTGCAGGTCTCCGCGCGCCAACGCCGGTTTCAACATGTTACCCGCATCGATGGCACCTTCGGCCTTGCCCGCCCCCACCATGGTGTGGAGTTCATCGATGAAAACGATGATGCGGCCCTCCTCCAGCGCGATCTCTTTGAGCACTGCTTTCAGACGCTCCTCGAACTCTCCGCGATACTTGGCGCCTGCCAGCAAGGAGGCCATGTCGAGCGACAGAATACGTTTTTCCTTAAGGCTCTCCGGCACTTCGCCATTGATAATTCGTTGCGCGAGACCTTCCACGATGGCGGTTTTTCCCACCCCGGGTTCACCGATCAGCACCGGGTTGTTTTTAGTGCGGCGCTGAAGAATCTGCACGGCGCGGCGAATCTCGTCGTCGCGCCCGATCACCGGATCGAGTTTGCCTTGGCGCGCGCGCTCCGTGACATCCATGGTGTATTTGCCGAGCGCTTCGCGCTGGCCCTCGGCCTCGGCGCTACCCACGCCCTGCCCGCCACGCATGGACTCAATGGCCCGCTCCAAATGCGGGCGTAAGGCGCCGTGCTGGCGAAAGAGCTTGCCGGTGCCGCCCTTATCCTCCACTAGCGCCAATAGAAAAAGCTCCGAGGCGATGAACTGATCACCGCGTTTTTGCGCTTCCTTGTCCGTCAAGTTCAGAAGGGCGCCGAGTTCCCGCGAAACATTGACTTCCCCGCCATGCCCCTCAACCTTAGGCAGGCGGTCGATACTTTGGCGCAAACCATCGCGTAGCGAAGCGACATTAACGCTCGCCCTGGCCAGCAGCGCACCGGTCCCGCCTTCGGCCTGGTCCAAAAGAGCGGATAAAAGATGCTGCGGTTCGATGTAAGCGTTGTCTTTGCCTACGGCGAGGCTTTGGGCCTCGGCAAAGGCTTGCTGGAATTTCGTGGTGAACTTGTCGAAGCGCATGATTGACACCGTATAAATGGGGTACCGCTCAAATAGGGGCTAGGTCCGCTATTTCAACCGGTGGGTTGAAGATACCGAAGAACAATGGCACAGTCTCGCTCCACTCCCTCTTGTTAGTGC
>JBKKAO010000207.1:0-4553 GCA_046714645.1 Burkholderiales bacterium
CGATTGCGAATCTCGGTCAGCGTGGTGGTCATCCAGCCGCTGTCCTGCAAGACCAGGAGGTTGCGTAGCAGTGGCTCCGAGTTGGCGTGGTCTACCACCGCACCGCAACGCTCGGCAAGATCCAGCAGAGCGCGCAGGGAAGCCACATCGGCACCCGCGCAAAGGGCGATGGGTTGCCGGGACCGTCGTAATAGCTCCACCGCGCGCCCTATGGCCGACGCCTGTGTCGCAGGTTCCTCCCCGACGAGGCACTGCGCAAGAGCGTCCACGGATTGCGCGAACATAGTGCTGCTTCGCGCGCAGCCTCGCTCCAAGACCTCTCCTGCCGTGGAGACGCGTAGATCGTCGCAGAGCAGTCCGCAGAACGGGCAAGCGATATGATCCAAGGCGGGGGAGAGTAGGAGGTTCTTTAGCGGATTCATCCTAAAAACCGAAATTTAGCCACAGAGGTCACAGAGATCGCAGAGAGAAGCAACGGATTAATTGCCGATAACCGTTCGTCATATAGATGGAAAGTTCGAGCGCGCTAGGTTTTTGGTTTCCTCTGTGTACTCTGTGACCTCTGTGGCCAAATGCCTTTTCAAGGTTCATGGTTTAATCGTCGATGCTACACTCGCCGCATGAGCGCAATTCTGCACCATCTAGACACCACAACGCCATGAGCGCGCCGGTCAACACTTGCGTTCAGGTTCGGGCACCGGCGCGGCTGCACATGGGATTCCTCGATCTCAATGGCTCTCTGGGACGCCGCTTCGGCAGCGTCGGGCTGGCGCTGGAGGGAATCGGCGTTACCTTGACGGCACGGCGTGCGCGGCGGCTGGCGGTGGAGGGACCCCAGGCGCAGCGCGCGCAGGGCTGCGCGGAAAGCTTCCTCTCTCATATGGATCCTGGCGAGGGAGCGGATATTCAGATCGACAAGGCCATTCCGGAACACGTTGGGCTGGGCTCCGGAACCCAGCTCGCGTTGACCGTGGGCGAGGCGCTCAACAAACTGCGCGGATCTAAATTCTCCTTGCGGCATATCGCCATGCTTCACGAACGCGGACAGCGCTCCGGCATCGGAGTGGGAGCCTTCGAAACCGGAGGCTTTGTCGTGGATGGAGGACGAGGCGGTGGGGAGATGCCTCCGCCGGTGATCTGCCGTTTGGATTTTCCCGGCGAGTGGCGGGTGCTGTTGATATTCGATCAAGCAGCGCGTGGCCTGCATGGCGACCAGGAGGTGGCGGCATTTCAGGCGCTTCCTCCGTTCACCGAGGCCGTGGCCAATAGGCTTTGCCGCGTACTGCTCATGCAAACGGCCCCGGCGTTGGCGGAGAAGGACATCGATTCTTTCGGGGGAGGAATCGCCGAACTGCAACGCACGGTGGGCGATCACTTCGCCTCGGTGCAAGGCGGCCGGTACGCCAGCGGAAGAGTGGGGGAAGCGCTGAAGTGGTTAGAAGAATGCGGTGTAGCCGGCGTCGGCCAAAGTTCTTGGGGGCCGACCGGTTTCGCGATTCTGGCCTCGGAAGCGCAAGCGTGCGAACTCTCACAACAGGCACGCAAGAGTTGGCCGTCATCGAGCGGGTTAGCATTTCGCATCGTGAGAGGCAGAAACCGAGGTGCTGAAGTGAGCGTTCTAAACGACGCTCGCGTTGTACCCTAGAGATAGATTCAACACTGGAAGAACACCGATGGAAAAACCTTTCATCCTCCACATGTTCACGCCCATGGCACAGATGAGTCCTTTCGATGTGAACATGGCCTGCGATGCAGGCTACAACGTCGTCGTGCCCTACACCAACGTCACGCTCGAACAAGTAGCAGGACTCACGCAAGACGCGATCTTCTCGCGCGGCCCCAAGGGCGTTAAGCGCACCGGAATTTTTATTGGCGGGCGTGACAACATGCTGGCGGCGGACATGCTCGATGCCGCTCGCAAAGCCATGGTGCCGCCCTTCGAGACGTCCGTGTTCACCGATCCGAGCGGCGCCTTCACAACGGCGGCGGCCGCGGTGGCCTGCGTGGAACGGCAACTGAAGAAAGCGCACCAAATTACGCTCCAAGGCAAATCCGTGGGGATTTTCGGCGGGTCTGGACCGGTGGGCGCGGCGGCGGCGGTATTGGTGGCGCAAGCGGGTGCGACCGTCGGTTTGGTCGCCCGCGATGATCTGTCGCGTGCACAGCGCTCCGCCGGTGCGCTCAGTCAACGCTACGGCGTGCGGGTCGGTGTCTTGGACGCCACCAACGAATCCTCACGGCTCGCCATGATGCGCTCGCTCGATATCGCCTTAGCCACCGCGAAGGCGGGCGTTCGGGTGATGAGCAAGGAAGATCTGCGCGCGGCGGAACGATTGCTAGTGGTGGCCGATGTCAACGCGGTCCCACCCTCGGGTGTGGATGGCGTGGGTCTGATGGACGATGGAAACCAACTAGAAGCTGCCTCCGGCCAAGCGCTGAGTATTGGCGCGCTGGCCATCGGCAATATCAAGTACCAGACGGAACGAGGTATGTTCGAAATCATGCTGCAAGGGGAAAAGGCGCGTTACCTCGATATGCGGGACGCGTTAGCGGAAGCTCGCAAACATGCGGGACTCGTCTAGCCGCCTGTGCTCATCATCTCCGCCTCGGGCCGAGCAATGGCCGCTTCGGCGGCGCGTGCGGGTATTTCTTGCATCGTGCTCGACTTGTTCAACGATATGGACACGCGCGCAATTGCCCGGGCAAGCCGCGCTTGTGTAACCCTGCGAGGCCGCTTTCATCGCGAAAGTCTGCTGAATGCCGCGAGAGCCTTGCAGCCTCCGGAGGGCTATCAGGCGTGCGTGATCGGATCCGGTCTGGAAAGCCGGTTGCCTTTGATGAAAACTCTCGTGCGGGAGTTTCCATACGTTGGCAATGCGCCCGAGTGTATTGAGTACGCGAAGGATCCCGCGCGCTTTTTCCCCTTGCTCGATGAGCTGGGTATCGCTCACCCGGAGGTGCGAATCACGCCGCCTAGGGTGTTACAGGGTTGGCTATCCAAGCGCACCGGCGGCGCGGGCGGAGGTCATGTCCGGCGTGCGGAGCGAAGCTGGCCGCACACAGAGAAGCGTTACTTTCAGCGCCATCAAGCAGGCCAGCTCATGTCGGCTCTGTTTTTGGCGGACGGCAAACGCGCCGTGGTTTTAGGTTGCAGCGAGCAATGGTGCCATCCGCTTTCGCGGAATGCGCCCTTCGCCTACGGTGGCGCTGTAAGCCTAGGCGAGCTGCCGGCCGGGTTGTCGTCTCCCCTCGCGGGCATCATCCATGGCCTGACACGGGCTCTGGGATTGCGCGGTCTGAACGGATTGGATTTCATCCTGGACCAAGAGTGTGTCTATGTGATCGAACTCAACCCGCGTCCCACTGCCACCTTGGATTTGTACGACGAACGCGTAGTAGGCGGCTTATTGTCCGCCCATATTGCCGCGTGCCGCGGCGTATTGCCCTCGGGTCTTCAACCGATGAAAGAGCACAAGGCTCACGCCATTCTCTGGTCGCAAGGTCTTTGGTGTGTACCCGAGGCGTTTCGATGGCCCGAGTGGGTCACCGATATTCCCGCGCCGGGAGCACTGATCCGCGCGCGCCGTCCCCTATGTACCGTGCACGCTCGCGCGGCCACGAGTGGGATGGCGAAACAATGGGTGCGCCAGCGTATGGAATCCATGTTTTCGATGCTGTGGCCGTTAGCGGCCTAAAGAAGTTCGTGATGAGGGAGTTCGTGATGAAATCAATTCTCGTTTTAGCCTTGCTTGTCTTACTGTCCGCATGCGCCACCTACGTAACGCCTGGTGCCGGCGTCCCTCTCCAGGCGGCCTCGAATCCGGATCAGGGCGATGCGCCCGCAACGGCGGAACCGCGCGCGCCGTTTCCCGCCCGCCTCGCCATGGCGAGAATTCAAGTGCCGGGGTACTACACGAAGGGGAGCGTGTGCCATGGTCGCGGTAAATTCTGTCTCGTGACCACGCGAGAGATAGAAAAAGCAGAGGACATCGAGCGCCTCGCCCGCCTGCCCATGGTGAAAGGGCTCTCTGACGTGGGATTACCCGATAGCTTGCACTCCTATGGCGATTTACGCTCGGCGGCGGCAAATCTCGAGGCGGATATTCTGCTGCTCTATTCTTTCGAGACGGCCTTTTTTGCCGCGGGGAAGACTTTCGGACCCTTGAGCGTCATCAAACCGGGGGTCCTACCCAAGAAAAATACTCGAGTCACGACCACCGTAACATCGTTATTGCTGGATGTAGGAACCGGCTTTGTCTATGGTACGGCGGAGGCAACGGCGTCCGAGGATAACCTGGCCGCCGCTTGGAGGAAGGTAGAGTCCATCGATGCCGCGCGTTTGCGTATCGAGTCGGCGGCATTTCAACGTCTCGTGACCGAATTGGAGAAGCTCTGGGCCGGCGTTGTCAAACAACATGCTGGCGCGTAGCCCGAGAAATAGCGCAGCCACCGATGATGATGAAGCAACTTCCCGATTCCATCCAGCAAGCCATCGCCATCGGCTGGCCAAGCGTCAATGCGTTGGTCGCACCCTTGGCCGGCGCGCTCAAGCG